>CAIYJU010000152.1 GCA_903926565.1 uncultured Bacteroidales bacterium | reverse complement strand
TGCATTTTGTTTACCGGGCAATCCAGCAAGGTACCATTGCTGTCGAAAACAGAAATTTCAACAGGGGACCGGGATCCGACGCTATAGGAGATCAGCGTACAATTTTTAAATGGATTTGGTGTGTTCTGGCTCAAACTAAAACCTGTTTTCCCGGTGGCTGACTCAATGTTATAAATGGTAGCCGCCTGTTTGAGAAGTATGTTCCGGAAAGGATCAAACACAAGGTTCATGGGCTTTTTTGAAAATGCAAATCCAAATTCCTGGTGATTCTGGTCGTTCATAATCCGGATCAGCGAGTCTGTTGCATCGCTGAAACTAATCTTTATCTGTAAAGGCATTTTGAAAAAAACAGGATCAGCCTGGGTTTGATTTACAATAAATGAGACTCTCCAGGAATTTTCACTGATGCTGTCAATATCAAATGTGTTTTGGTAAACCGGATGATTCGGGCTGTAAACCCACTCCTTAAAAAACCAGTTAAGGTCCTGTCCGGTGACCTGACATGTCTTTTCTACAAAATCATGTGTAAAGGCATTGCTAAACATCAATTTATTGTCAGTGGCATAATCGTGCATCACCTTGAAAAACAGGCTGTCACCAATCACATATCTTAACTGATGCAACACGCAGGCCCCTTTATCGTATGATATTGCCTGATTATATAAAGTGTTGCCGGTAGGAGTGTGAATGGCCCATTCAGGATGATAAAGCGGCCATTTGGGGTTATGTGCCAGGTAGTAGTTTGCCAGTGAATTCATACTCGCCTTGTATGCATCATAGCCGGAAGCATGCTCCACCCATAAATTCTGACAATAGGTCCCGAAGCCTTCATTTAACCAGATATCTGCCCATGTTCCACAAGTTATCAAGTCGCCGAACCACTGGTGTGAATGTTCATGTGCAATCAGGTTGGCATCACCATAACCGCCCGGCATGAGGTTTACCATGCTCTGGTTTTCCATGCCTCCCCAGGGGAATGAGCCGTTAAGCGTGGCAAAACCAATCTTTTCAAACGGGTAGTCACCGAATAGTTCAGAATAAAAATTAGTCAAAGGGATGATGGTGCTATCAATAATATCAAGTTTTTCCCCTGCCTTGTAATAAATCCGGATTGGTAAACTGTCGGCCGGATTAGATAATTTATGCCAGTAACTTGTGTGTACCTGGAAATTCAGACCTGAAGTGAAAGTAATCAGGTAGGTGGAAACGGGGATGTCGCTTTTCCAGTGATAGGCAATTGTGTCAGCAGTAATGGTGGAGTCCACCAGAATGCCTGTTGATCCAAGTCGCACAGAAAGCGGAACCTTTGCAATTAATTCCCAGGTAGCCTTATCCGATGGCCGGTCCCAGCACGGTAACCATTTTCTGGCACCTTCGGGTGGCGAGTCTGTGAAAACAAAGCCGGAGGAGACATAAAATCCGTTATCACTCACGTTTTTATGTTTATAAAATATTTTGGCTTCGGCAATTTCCCCGGGTTCATACGTGCGGTCAAGCAAGATGGTCAGAATGTTGTTCTGATGTGTAAAGGAGCTGCCTGCCATACTGACAGAGTCAAAGGTCAGTGATTGCGTATTCGCATTAAGCTGAATGGCACTTAAGGAGGAGTCGACTTTGAAGGTGATTACTTCTGTCGCCGTAAATGTCTTTGGGAAAGGGCTCTTAAAACAAGGATTCAGATTGGTATCAAGTTTGTATTTTAACACATCAAAACTGTGTTTTGTATAAAAATGAGCAGTATCCACGGGCTGGACTCTGGAAAATGATGCATATCCTGCACTGGCAGCCGTCAAAAACAGCACCCAAACCACAAAGAGGAAGAATCTCATGGAACTACTTAATTATTACCATTTTCTTTACTTGTTCAAAACTCCCGGATGATAATTTGTACATATAAGTTCCTGAAGCAAGTTTTGAGCAATCGAGCTTGACTTCATGGTCCCCGGGGAGTTGGAAATTATCTACAGGACTCATCATGACAACTCCGAGCATGTCAGTAACCTCAAGTTTGACGTGCATTGGCTTACAGAGTCCATAACGGATTACCGTTTCATTGGTGGCCGGATTCGGGGAGTTCTGGAAGAGGGATGGATTTCCTGCATTTGAAATGTCTTCAGCAACGCCAACAATGGTATTTCCACCTTTCAGCACGATTTGTTTATCATTGTCAAACCGGAAGAAAATGGGTTGTTTTCCGAATGTCCACCAGAATTGCTGAAAGTTGACATCATTCATTACCCTGATTGTGGTATCTGTACCATCTGCAAACCTGATATACACCTCAACAGGCATTTTGAAAAACGGCGCATTGGTTTGAACCTGTTTCATGAAAAAATTAACCTTCCACTGGCTGTTGCCAAGATCCTGGAAATTATATGTATTCTGGTATATTGGATGATTTGGCTGATAAATCCATTCGTCAAAAAACCAGTTATAATCCGCACCGGTTACCTGGTTAACTGTGGCATTAAAGTCAGCTACGGTAGCTGAATGGAATTTCAAATTGGTATCAGCACAATAGGTCTTGATTGTTTGAAAGAAGAGAGAGTCTCCCAAAACATACCGCAACTGATGAAGGACACAGGCCCCTTTCATATAGGTTATGGCATAGTCGAACAAAATATTGGTCGAAGGTGTTGTGATCGCCCACTGGGGATCAGAGATTGCCCAGCCCGGATTGTTGGAAAGGTAATAACTGGCATCGTTATTTATATCAGATTTATAGGCTCCGTATCCCTGGTAACTTTCATACCAGAATGCTTCTGCCCAGGTGGCAAACCCTTCATTAACCCAGATATCTGCCCAGGTGCTGCAGGTAATCATATCCCCGAACCATTGGTGCGCAAATTCATGTGCTGCCAGGGCTTCATCCCAACAGCCCGGGCAAAGGCTTGTTAATGACTGATTTTCCATGCCTCCCCATGCAAAGTCGCTGTTCAGTGTGGCAAATCCGTTTTTCTCAAAAGGGTGTTCAATGAAATTCTCAGAATACCAGGTGGTCAGGTCCGACATGATTGAACTGACCGGAAAAGGGTTCTCACCAACGTTAAAATAGTATCTCATCGGAACGCTGTCGGCAGGGTTGCTTATTTTATGCCAATATCCGATATTCAACTGGTAGTTAACCTTTGAAGTGATGACCATCAGGTATGTTGCGACGTTCTGCTCTGAAATCCAATGGTATGTCAGAACGTCTCCAACCAGCGTTGAATCAGCAAGCCGTCCGTTGGACCCGAGTTTTACATTGGATTTGACCTTGGCAGTGAGATCGAACAACGCTTTGTCCGATGGCTGATCCCAGCATGGAATCCAACGGCGGGCGCCTTCAGGTTCACAGTCGGTGAACACAAATCCTCCATTCACATAAAAAGCCTGGTCCTGGACGTTCTTATGCTTGTAATATATTTTTACATTTGCCGATTCTCCGACATTGTATGTGCGGTTAAGCTGAATGTTAAGATAATCGTTGACATGGGTGAATGAAACTCCTGCCAGCCTGACAGAATCAATGGTAAGTGAATAATTCTCCGCATTCAGTTTGATGGAATTCAACGTAGAGTCAACCTTAAATGCTATAATGACTGAAGCAGAGAAATTTTTAGGATAAGGTGCTGAATAACAGTTATAAATATCAATGTCTAACGTGTACTTGATGACATCAAAGGAATGCCGGGGGCCGGAATTTGGGTTCAGAGGCTTGCGCGACAAATTTTCAACGCTGGTCTTCTTTTTGGCGCAATAGGCTGCACCCCTGGAAGTTGAAAAATCCTGGGCATTTGAAAGAACAGTTACGCATAAAAGGATCAGAGTGAGGGAGATGATTAGTTTCATAGTGAATTAAATTTGAAGGGGTTCAGAACCACAAAAATAGTGCTTTTTTCACAGAGGATCTTCATTTTACATGCCATTATTGAAAAACAAATATTTTTGCAGTTGACCTATGAACAAAATAAATATCTTTTTATTCTTATTGAGCTTTCTGTGTTATTCCTGCTCTTCCTTTGACCGGCAGGAGGGTAAAAGTGTATTCCGGTATAATGAGGCAGCCAATATTACCACGCTGGATCCTGCCTTTGCAAAAGACCAGGCCATTACCTGGGCAACAAATCAAATTTTCAACGGGCTTGTACAACTGGATGACCAGATGAAAATAGTTCCTTGTATTGCCCGGTCATGGGAGATTTCGGAATCAGGTCTTGGATATGTATTTCATCTGCGGAGTGACGTCTTTTTTCATGAGAATAAGGCATTTTCCGAGGGGAAAGGCCGCCGGGTGGTAGCAGGAGACTTTGCATTTTCATTCCGTCGCATCATCGATCCAACTGTAGCTTCCCCGGGGGTATGGCTATTCAACAACCTGGACAAATCAATGGGGATTAATGCGTTTGAAGCCCCCGATGATTCAACATTTATCATACACCTTGCCAAACCATTTCCGCCGTTTCTCAGCCTGCTCAGTATGCAGTATTGCTCTGTGGTACCGCAGGAGGCCATTGCCCTGTATGGTCCTGATTTCCGTCGAAACCCTGTTGGTACCGGTCCGTTCATGTTCAAAATGTGGAAGGAAGGAGTTAAGCTGGTCCTGTTGAAGAATGAGGCTTATTTTGAATTTGAATATGGCGTGAGGTTGCCTTTTCTTGATGCAGTTGCAATTACATTCGTTCCAGATAAACAATCAGCCTTCCTTGAATTTATCAAAGGCAACCTTGATCTGATGTCGGGCATTGATCCTACCTATAAAGACGAGTTATTGACGGGGGATGGACGCCTGCAGTCCAGATATTTTTCACGGATCACCTTGATTACAAAGCCATATCTGAACACCGAATATTTAGGATTTATGGTTGATGCCACAAATAAAAGTATTCAGGGCTCCGTTCCCGACAGAAGAATCAGGCAGGCAATAAATCTTGCATTCGACCGAAGTAAAATGATAAGATACCTTCGAAATAATATCGGGATACCAGGATGCCAGGGGATAACACCCAAAGGTTTGCCATCGTTTGATTCATCACGGATATTCTACGATTACAACCCTGTGAAAGCACGACAACTACTTGCATCTGCCGGTTTTCCCGGCGGAGCCGGTCTGCCGCCAATCACGCTTACTTCCACTGCAGATTACCTTGATATCTGCAAATATATTCAACATCAGGTTTCAAGGATCGGCATCGTACTGAAAATTGAGGTCAGTCTCCCCGCTGCAGTTAAAGAGATGAAGTCGGAAGCCAAACTGCCATTTTTCCGAGCCTCCTGGATTGCAGATTATCCTGATGCCGAAAATTACCTGGCCATGTTTTATTCCGGAAATTTTTGCCCAAAAGGTCCGAATTATACCCGTTTTTCAAACAAGGAATTTGATCGGTTGTACGAAAAATCGATGGCTTCGGTTGATGATTCGATCAGGTATTCCTGCTACAGGCAGATGGAAAATATCATGATGCAGGAGGCCCCCGTGGTGGTTCTCTACTACGATCAGGTACTTCGGTTTGTTCAGAAAAATGTTCACGGGCTGGGGATTAATGCCATGAATCTGCTGACCCTGAAATATGTTAAAAAGTCAAAGTAAGTCCGTCATAAGCCAGGTTTACAAAATCAGGCAACCGGGGATTTATCTCGCTGTACAGCCCCATCTGGTGGCTGATGTGCGTCAGGTAGCCTTGTTCGGGCCTGAATTCATTCATCAGTGCCAGCGCCTCACTAAGGTTGAAGTGGGAATAGTGTTTTTGTTGCCGGAGCGCATTCAATACAATAATTCGCGAGCCTCTGATCTTTTTCTTTTCCTTTTCTGAAATATGTATAGCATCAGTTATGTAGGTGAAGTCATCAATGCGAAATCCGAAAACAAACTGATTGTTTTGATAGTGCAACGCCCGGATCGGAATAATTTCGTGACCGTTGATGCTGAAAGGTTTATTGGTTATTTTCTGGAGGACAATCTCAGGAACCCCCGGATAGGGTTTTTTGTCAAAAGCATAAGAGAACTCTCTTTTTATAATACGCTGTACACTGGTGGAAGCATAAACCTGGACAGGCTGACGATGGATGTAGTTAAATGCCCTCACATCATCCAAACCACCAAGATGATCTTTATGACCGTGGGTCATCAGGATCGCATCGATACTGCGAACATCCGCTCTAAGCATTTGCTGCCTGAAGTCAGGGCCGCAATCAATTACAATCCTCCAGCCATCCTTTTCAATGGTTATGGAAGATCGCAATCGTTTGTCATGCAGGTCATCAGACTTACATACCTCACAGGTACAGCCAATAACCGGCACACCCTGTGATGTTCCTGTACCCAGAAAGGTTATGTTCATTTATCATTCATTTTGCGTTGATTACGTTATTGCAGCGAATCGGTTAATATTTGATTTTTAGGATCTTCGCACCTTTTTGGTTTGTTTTTTCTTCGGACAAGCCGCAAAATTATATTTTATTAACATAGCAATTGATACTTTGTCGTAAAACTGGCCGTTTATATGGATCATTACATAGTTTTGTAAGGTTCATCCAGAATTGTTAACTTTGCAAATCAGTCTAAATGAATAATTAAACTGAATAATATGTTTGGTAACCTTAGAATTAAAATCGGTCAGTATTATTACAGGAAAGAGCAGACTCGTTCTGAGCGTCACTGCCAGATGACCAACCTGAAGGATGCAAAAAGGATTGGCATCCTGTATACACTTGATGATGTCCCTGATTATGACCGGGTTTCCGAGTTTGTTTCACAGTTACAGGGCGACCATAAAGAGGTGAAAGCACTGGGATTTGTAAAGAACAGAAACCTTGTGCAAAGATTCCTGCCGAAGTTATCGTACGATTTTTTTTCAAACCGGGACCTGACCTGGTTTTATAAACCAATTCATAACCAGGTTAAGGATTTTATTGAAAAAGAGTTCGATCTGCTTATAGATCTTAGTTTACACGATAATTTCCCGCTCAAATATATATCCGGACTTTCTAAAGCACTTTGCCGGGTTGGAAAATTCTCAGAAAAGAATTCGGAATATTACGATCTGATGATTGATCTGAAACCCAGCATGACTTCCGAAGAATATCTTGGTCAGGTTCAACATTATCTTACTGTGATAAAAACACATGCGAAAAGGATCCCATAAATTTAAAGGAACAGGTGTCGCTATCATTACTCCATTTAAAAAATCAGGAGCTATTGATTTTGATGCCTTTGAAAAAACAGTCAATTTTATCATTGACGGTGGTATCAATTATATCGTCGTGCTGGGAACAACCGGAGAATCGTCAACGGTTTCGAAGCCTGAAAAAAAAGCCCTCGTTGAATTTGCGGTTAAGGTTATAAATAAACGGGTGCCATTGGTGGTGGGGATTGGAGGAAACAGCACAGCAGATGTCGTTCTGGCAATTCACAGAACCCCTTTGAAAGGTGTTGATGCTATCCTTTCTGTATGTCCGTATTACTCAAAACCACAGCAGGAGGGGATTTATCAGCATTTTAAAATTATTGCCGAAACAAGCCCTGTTCCTGTCATTCTATATACTGTTCCGGGCCGGACCGCCAGCAACATTACCGCAACCACTACCTTACGGCTTGCAAAGGATTGTCCGAACATTACAGGCATCAAAGAAGCTTCCGGGAATTTTGACCAGATTTTTCAAGTCATTAAAAACCGGCCGAAGGATTTCCTTGTCCTTTCTGGTGACGATGCCCTGACATTGCCGCTCATAGCTGCCGGTGCCGACGGAGTAATCTCTGTAACGGCGAATGCATTTCCAAATGAGTTTTCACAAATGGTCAGACACGCCGTTGAGGGCGACTTTAAATCAGCCAGGGCAATACATTACAGCCTGATTGACTTTACCAATGCCTTATTTGCCGACGGTAGCCCTGCCGGAATAAAAGCCGCACTTGAAATTAAAAATCTTTGCGATAATTATCTGAGGCTGCCTCTTGTCCCGGTGAATCCTGAAGCATACCAGGTTATACAGCAATGCATCAACCAATTGAAAAAGTAGCATGAAATACCTTCTACGCGGATTGTTTGCCGTTTTATTTATCGGGTTGAATGGACCATCTTATTCTCAGGAACCAGTAAAAAGAATCCTTGACAGTCTGTTTAAAGACAGGAGCGAGGTCTGTTTTACCTTTAAAGTTACAGACAGAGAGGATGTTCATGCACTGACACGATTAATTTCGATTGACAATGTTAAAGGCAAAACGGTTTTTGCATACGCAAACCGGAAAGAATTTGCAGATTTTCTGCGGTATGACTTTGACTATAAGATACTACCCCAGCCCGGAAAGCTGTTAAACAAATCTGAACTTGAATCCCCTGCCGGCAGAGATGCCCCGGCCGATCGAACGACATGGGATTTTTATCCAAATTACCAGCAATATGTTGATTATATGGTTGGTTTTGTTTCAGCTCATCCCAGTATCTGCAGGCTTGATACGGTTGGCATTTCCATTCAGGGCCGGCTTATACTCAGCCTGATAATAAGCAAGAATGTTAACCAGGAAGAAGCTGAACCTCAATTTCTCTACACATCCAGCATACACGGTGACGAACTTACCGGGTATGTACTCATGCTGCATCTGATAGATTATCTTTTAAGTAATTACGGCATTGATCCGGTTATTGACAATCTTATCAACACAACAGAAATTTGCATCAACCCCCTGGCAAATCCGGACGGAACCTTTGCCGGAGGGAATAGCTCCGTATATGGAGCCGTTCGTTATAACGCAAACAATATCGACCTGAACCGTAATTTCCCGGACCCAAAGGTTGGACCGCATCCTGATGGCAATGCGTGGCAGAAGGAAACTGAAATCTGGATGTCATATGCTGATAATAATCATTTTTCCATGTCTGCAAATTTTCATGGTGGAGCCGAGGTTTTTAACTATCCCTGGGATACCTGGTCAAAGCTCGCTGCGGATGATGACTGGTGGCAGTTTGTAGGCCGTGAATGGGCAGACACTGTTCATCATTACAGCCCGGCCAGCTATTTTAATGACATGGATAACGGGGTTACTAACGGAAATGCCTGGTATGAAATCAATGGAGGCAGGCAGGATTACATGAACTACTGGCATTATTGTCGTGAAGTAACAGTTGAAATATCAAATATTAAATTATTGCCTGCAAATCAGTTACTGACTTTCTGGAATTACAATTATTCTTCATTTTTGAATTTCATCAGGGAGTCTCATTATGGCATTAACGGCATCGTGACCGATACGGTCAATGACATGCCTGTTGCTGCCAAGGTATTTATCGAAGGTCATGACAGGGACTTTTCGGAAGTGTATTCCCGAAGCACAACCGGTTTTTATGCCAGACCCATTTTTGAAGGAACCTACAATTTGACTTTTTCCGCCCCTGGATATTTTTCTAAAACCATTAAGAATGTTGGCGTCTTTAATCGGGTAACAACGAACCTGGATGTTCAGCTGAGACCGCTTACGTATGATGCACAGGACAAGAGCGTCAGCTCTGTTTTGGTTTATCCTAATCCAAATAACGGCCATTTCAGGCTTATTTTGCCTGACAGTCCGATCAATCCTTCGAGTTCAATTCAGTTGCTGAACTCTTTGGGTAAAGTTGTTTATTCCAGTGAGGTTACCAGGACAACTGGCAGTTCAACTGTGGAAATAGACATTCCAAATCCCTCAGATGGTCTCTATTACCTTAAATTCAATTCAGGTTACAGGATTTATATCGATAAACTGATCATAAAAAAGTAATTTTTTCATGGCTTGACCAGGTCAGCAAAATCAGCCATGCATCAGCCAGGTTACAACCTGATTCCGAAACCCAGAATAACCCTGAATGCAATAAGTGCCAGCACTGTTGCTGCTGTTAACATATGCGTCCGGACTATCGTCTTTTTATCCTCATCGAAATAGAGATCTTCAATGGTAAAGCTTCTCATAAGAAGAGGTATCAGAAAAAGGAGCATTGAGAAGTTAAGGCAAAGATCAAAGTAGTTGAATTTCGGTAATTTTATCAAAAAAATGATGATGTTTCCAAGTAAAAACGGGAGAAAAAACTGGCTTAAAATGAATTTGGTCCGGTAGGCTTTTCTCAGGTCGTTAAAATAGATATTGGCAGAATACATCGACAGGCGGGCCATGGCAATTCCAAGGGTAAACATGGCAACGAACCCCACGATGGTCAGAATGACTTTACCTGTATCCATCACAAACATGTATAGAATTACAAAGCCAAACCCCTTGTTGAGAATTGCCCCAACCAGGATCTCTCCAAAGAACCTGGTCATTGCATGAAAAATCAACCAAAGCAGCAGCAAACGTAAAATTCCTGACTCTGTTTCAACTGCTTTGTAAAGAATCAGCAAAAACAAGGATAGTACAAACATGGCAATCGGACCACTGCTGAAAACGCCGGAAACGGAATCGGGCGTCCAGTCTATTCCACGGATAAGGTAATCAACATCATTGTAATAAACAGGAACAGGTATGTCGAAAATGATTGCAGTATAACCTGTTATAAACAAGTTGAGAACATAGATCACAAGATATGCCACGAGAAAAAGCAACAACGAGTTGAAGGAGATTGTTTTAAAAATTCCTTCAGGAATCTTGACGTGCCTGGCTGTTTTTTGTGGTGCTTTTGAGAATAACGAACCTCTTTTTACAAGAAAACGAATTTTCCGGTATGCGATATAAAACCTGTTTCCTGTTTTAAGATGATCGTTGTGCATTACAAAAATTTATCTGCATGAGCAGGGAATGTCCCTGTTGCATATTTCCCATCATCCAGGTTTTTACGAACCTGGGCAAAAGCATCAATAGTGATCTTTACATCTTCAAGTGTATGTGCAGCAGTCGGAATCAGCCTAAGCATGATGAGGCCTTTGGGTATAACAGGATAGATAACACCGGAACAGAATATGCCGAAATTTTCACGCAGATCAGCAATGACCTGTGTGACTTCAAGCACGCCTCCTTTTAAAAATACCGGAGTAACAGGTGACTGGGTTTTTCCAATATCGAAGCCTTTTTCGCGTAAACCGGTTTGTAATGCGTTGACAATGGTCCACAGTTTTTCACGCAATTCAGGATGAGTGCGGATTATGTCAAGGCGCTTCAATGATCCTACAACCATCGGAAGCGGGAGAGACTTCGCATAAATCTGCGAACGCATATTGTATGTCAGGGATCTGATGATTCTTTTTTCACTGGCAACAAATGCCCCGATTCCTGCCATTGCCTTGGCGAATGTTCCAAAGTAGACATCAACACCGTCCATCACATTTTGCTCCTGGCTGGTTCCTGCGCCTGTACTTCCCATTGTGCCAAATCCATGCGCATCATCGACCAGCAGGCGAAATCCGTATTTTTCCTTGAATTGAAGAATCCCTTTGAGATTTCCCAGATCGCCGGGCATTCCGAATACACCTTCGGTTATTACGAGAATACCACCACCTGAAGCATCTGCCACTTTTCTGGCGTGTTTGAGCTGGCTTTCGAATTTCTCCAGATCGTTGTGGGGAAACACGAACCTTTTGCCGATGTGCATGCGGAGACCGTCAAGAATGCATGCATGTGACTCTGAATCATATACTACAACATCATGACGGTCAAGCATGGCGTCGATAATCGATACCATTCCCATATACCCGAAATTGAGAAGATAGGCAGCTTCTTTGTGTTCAAAATCGGCCAGTTCCTGTTCAAGTTGCTGATGGTAGTTTGACTGGCCAGACATCATACGTGCCCCCATAGGTGCGGCAAGCCCGAATTCTGCCGATGCGTCAGTGTCAGCTTTCCTCACTTCAGGGTGATTTGCCAGGCCAAGATAGTTGTTCAGGCTCCAGACCAGCATAGGTTTCCCCCTGAAATACATACGGTTTGAAATATCTCCTTCTAGTTTTGGAAAAGAATAATAGCCATAACCCTGATCTGCATATTGCCCGAGAGGGCCCATGTTGCCGGCAACTTTTTCGAAAATATCCACGTTTGCTATGAATTAAATGATACGATTATTATTGATTATTTCAATTTGCAAAAGTACCAAAAAACAAATACTTTTTCATAAGAGGAACCGTTTGTACCTGTTTATATTATGATTTTTCGACATTAAGTTGTAATTTTGCACCATGAAATATAATGCCATTTTTATTATTGCAATCGGCGTGATGCTGTCTCTTTCTGCTTGCAAATTTCAAAATCTCATTAAACATGGTTCTGTTGATGAAAAATATGAAGAAGCCGTAAAGCTTTATTCAAAAAAAGATTATCCAAGGGCACTGCAGCTATTTGATCAACTCAGCGGAGTCATGCGTGCCACTGAAAAGGCTCAGAAAATAGCATACTTCTATTCTTACTGTTATTACAACATGAAAGATTTCACCCTTGCAGCCTATTATTTCAAACGGTATTCTTCCAGTTATCCCAATTCTGAGGAGGCAGAAGAGTGCATGTTTATGAGCGCCTATTGCAATTATCTCAACTCTCCTGAATACACGCTTGATCAAACGGTCACTTACGATGCATTAAAGGAGTTGCAGCTTTTCACAAACACCTACCCGAAAAGTAAAAGGGTATCAGAGTGTAACGATTTAATTGACAAACTCAGGCTTAAGCTTGAAATGAAAGATTTTAAAATCGCAAAGCTGTTTTACAGAATGGATGATTATACCGCGGCGATTCAAATGTTTAATAACATCATAAAAGAGTACCCGGATTCACCCCATCGTGAAGAGATCATGTACCTGATAATTAAGTCCTATTACAAGTTTGCCATGGAGAGTATCCTTGAAAAACAGTTAGACCGTTTTACAAAGGCAATTACCGCCAGTAATGAATTTGTTGCACAATATCCCGAAAGTAAATTAAAATCAGAAGCCGCCGGTTTAAAGGAGCGGTCGCAAAAAGAGCTTGAATTATATCATATCAAATTTCAAAAAAGGGGAAATCATGTTCCCATCGTAATCAATTAAACTAATAAAATTACCATGGATTATAAAAAGGTGAAAACAGATGTTCATGCCGTGACCCGGAATATTGAGGATTTTACTGCAGGAACGAATAATATGTACGAGACTGTTGCCGTAATTTCAAAGCGATCCAACCAGATTGGTCTTGAAATCAAAGAGGAACTGAACCAGAAACTATCTGAATTTGCAACAACCACCGACAACCTTGAAGAGGTGTTCGAAAACCGTGAGCAAATCGAGATAGCAAAGTATTATGAACAACTGGCAAAACCTACCTTGATCGCCATTCATGAATATCTGAACAACGAGGTCTATTTCCGGAACCCGCATAAAGAACGGCCTGAAGATTTTTAATCTTTTCCCTTTGCACGATGTTGAAAGGAAAAAAAATTGTTATCGGCATTACCGGTAGCATTGCAGCCTACAAAATTCCGTTCCTGGTCAGAATGCTGGTCAGGGAAGGTGCAGAGGTACGTGTCATCATGACTCCTGTCGCAAAAGATTTTGTAACTCCTTTAACATTATCAACACTTTCTCAGCATGCGGTCATTGTCGACCCTTTCAAAGCCGGTGACGGGGAGTGGAATAACCATGTTGAACTGGGTCAATGGGCAGATGCAATGATTTTTGCACCCGTAACCGCCAATTCCCTTGGCAAAATGGCTCATGGCATTGCTGATAACTTTGTAATAACCGCCTATTTATCTGCAAAATGCCCTGTGTTTATTGCACCTGCCATGGACCTTGACATGTTTGCTCATCCTTCCACCCGGAACAATATTGACACGCTTCGTTCATACGGAAATTTTATCATAGAGCCCCAGGTTGGCGAATTGGCCAGCGGATTGTCAGGCCCGGGACGACTGGAGGAACCAGAAGCAATTCTTAAAATCGTCAGGGATCATTTCATGCGTCAGCAGGATCTTCAAAATATGAAGGTCATGGTTACGGCAGGTCCAACCTACGAAAAGATCGACCCGGTCAGGTTTCTTGGAAACTATTCAACGGGAAAGATGGGTTTCACCATTGCATACGAAGCGGCACAACGAGGTGCAGACGTTACTTTAATTGCCGGCCCCACCAGTTTGGTTGCCGATCATCCCGGAATACACCGGCTTGATGTTGAATCGGCAGAGGAGATGTACGAGGCCTGCATGAAGGAAATGACATCGTCAAATGTGGTGATCATGGCTGCAGCTGTTGCTGACTATACCTGTGCTTCCAAATCTTTTCAGAAACTGAAAAAGAGTGCAGAAACCAGGATTCTTGAACTTACTCCTACACCTGATATTCTCAGAGAGATTGGAAAACGTAAAACTGAGAACCAGGTAATCGTAGGATTTGCCCTTGAAACTGACAATGAACTTGATCATGCCCGGAAAAAAATTATTGACAAAAATCTTGATTTTATCGTTCTTAATTCTTTGAATGATATAGGGGCAGGTTTTGGTTTGGAAACCAATAAAATAAGTATTCTTGACCGTACCGGTAAGGTATATCCGGGGAAACTACAATCCAAGGCAGCTGTTGCAAAAGAAATCATTGATTTCATTGTTAAAAACGGAACCTCTCAACCATGATAAAAATAAAGGCGTTTTTGGTGGCATTTCTGTGCATTGGTTCGTTAACCAGTTTGCATGCCCAGGAACTTAATTGCATGATCAACATCAATGCACAAAAATTAGAAGGGACTGATAAAAAAGTTTTTCAAACCTTACAGAGCGCCATATACGAGTTTGTTAATAACCGTAAATGGTCAAATTTCAGTTTTAAACAAGAGGAGAGAATCGAATGCACCATATTGATCATTATCAATGAGCGTTTGAGTGCTGATGAATTTAAGGGTACCATGAATGTGGTAATCAGACGGCCTATCATGAACAGTGCCTATAACTCTGTGTTATTGAATACGATCGACAAATCAGTTCAATTCAAGTATGTTGAATATCAGCCACTTGATTATTCAGATGGCACCTTTTCTTCCAATCTCACCTCTTTGCTGGCATACTATTCATATACCATTCTGGGCTTTTATTTTGATTCATATTCTCCAAGTGGTGGCTCTCCTTACTTTGAGAAGGCCCAGGAAGTTGTGAACGCAGCACAAAATTCATCAGATCCGGGCTGGAAGGCCTTTGAAAGTGATAAGAACAGGTACTGGATCGTCAACAATTATTTGAATCCTGCGAATTCAGGATTACGGGACTTTGCATACCGATATCATCGAATCGGACTTGACCAGATGTATGAGAAAGTTGACAAGGGCAGGGCCGTGGTTTCAGAAGGCCTTGACATACTTCAACGGATTTACAACGCCAAGCCCAACCTGTATGCTTTGCAGCTGGTCTTTGATGCCAAACGGGATGAATTTGTAAATATCTATGCCGACCAGCGGGTTCCTCCCATGGAAAAAACAAATATAACCAACCTCCTGAAGGAGATAGATCCTGCAAATGGGGCTAAATATCAGGCTATTTTAGAGTCGAAATAGCATCTGCCGGCTACACAATATGCATTAAATGGGTAACCGATGCTCTTAAAATTATCTATAAAAAATTACATCCTCATCCATGATCTGGAGATTGATTTCTCCGATGGATTCTCTGTTATCACAGGAGAAACCGGTGCAGGCAAATCTATCCTTTTGGGGGCATTGTCACTGACCCTCGGCCAACGGGCTGATTCAGGCGTGCTGCTTGATAAATCAAGCAAGTGCATTCTTGAGGGTTTGTTTATGATCAAAGGTTATGGACTGGAGAGTTTCTTTGTCAGTCATGAACTTGATTATGAAGATAATATGATTCTTCGAAGAGAAATCAACCAGGGCGGGAAATCACGTGCTTTTATCAACGACACACCCGTGAATCTTAATATCCTGAAAGATTTAGGGGATAAACTGGTAAATGTTCATTCACAAAATTCGATAACTACGCTGAATGATTCGGGTTTTCAGCTTGCTGTGCTTGACAGCTATGCCGGCAGCGAATCAGCAGTGTCTTCCTACAGGGCCTTATATTCTCATTTTTCAGACATTAATCAACATCTTGCTGAACTGGTTGAACAGGAATCGAAAATCACCGGGGAAATGGACTATTTCCGGTTCCTGCTGGATGAGTTGAACATGGCTCAGCTTAAACCGGAGGAATTGCCTGAAATTGAGGAGAATCTTGAATTTCTGACTCATGCTGAAGAGATCAGGAATAGTCTCTACCGTGCAGGTCAGTTGATATCAGGTTCTGATGACAATATTCTTGCACAACTTTCTGAAGTTGGTCATGCCATCAAAGGAGTTGAAAAGTATAAACCGGAACTTAAAGATCTTTCTGAACGATTATCGTCCAACTATATAGATCTTAAGGATATATCAAATGACCTGAATAGCATCGGGGAACAGGTTTCTGTTGACCCGGAAATGATTGAGTTTCTTTCTCAGCGCTTAGACCTGCTGTATCGTCTGATGAAAAAACACCAGGCTGTGACAATTGAGCAGTTAATCAGAACCAAAATTGAAATTGAGAAAAAGGTTGCTGATGAAGCCGGATTAGAAGAGCAGATTGAAAACCTGAAAAAAGAGATTTCAGTTCTGCAGGATCAACTTTTAGTCATGGCAGGGGCGATTTCAATAAAGCGGCAACAAACAGTATCTTCATTTGAGAACGAAGTCGTTGGTATTCTTGGTAAACTGGGAATTCCCATGGCCAGGTTTAAAATCGAATTGTTACAAACGGATTCAATGTCAAAGGACGGGATTGACAAGGTGCGATTTTTATTTACAGCCAACAAAGGGATTGAACTCAGGGAGATTTCAAATGCAGCATCCGGTGGGGAACTTTCACGAATTATGCTGGCAATTAAATCCATGATCAGTCAGAAAAACCTCTTACCTACGATTATCTTTGATGAAATCGATAATGGTGTTTCAGGTGAAGTGGCAGGAAAAGTCGGAAGTATCCTGAAACGGATGGGTGAACACATGCAGGTTGTTGCAATCACACACCTGCCGCAGATTGCCGCCAGGGGCGACAGACACTACTGGGTCTATAAATCAGAAAAGAATCAGACAACCTATACTTATATCAAGCAATTAGATGAAAATGAGCGACTTGGCGAAATTGCCAAAATGCTGAGCAACGAAACTGTTACAGATTCGGCAGTTCTCACTGCCCAGGCTTTACTCAACAGCAACATCAACCGTTAATTAAATAAATTGTTTCACAAGAAAAACCAACATGTCATATAATCTGCTCAAAGGTAAAAAGGGGATCATTTTCGGAGCCCTCGATAATAAATCAATTGCATGGAAAATTGCCATGCGGGCACATGAAGAAGGTGCTGTTTTCACGTTGTCAAATACGTCGGTTGCTTTACGGTTTGGTGAAATAAATGAATTGGCCCAGACTTGCAATGCAGAAGTTATCCCGGCTGATGCGACAAGTGTCAAGGACCTGGAACATGTATTTTTACGCTCAATGGAGGTATTGGGAGGAAAAATCGATTTCGTACTCCATTCGATAGGAATGTCTTTGAATGTTCGCAAACATCGGCCGTATGATGACCTTGACTATGACTATTTTCAAAAAACCATCGATATCTCTGCCCTTTCATTCCATAAGATGCTCCAGGTTGCAAAAAAACTTGATGCAATCAATGAATGGGGCTCCGTACTTGCACTTTCCTATATTGCCGCACAGCGGACGCTGGTCGGATATAATGATATGGCAGATGCAAAGGCACTTCTGGAGTCAATTTCCAGGAGTTTTGGTTATATCTACGGAAGAGAAAAGCACATACGTATCAACACAGTGTCTCAATCCCCCACCAGAACTACTGCAGGAAGCGGAATCAAGGGAATTGACGGGCTTCTTGATTTTACAGAAAGGATGTCACCGCTTGGGAATGCCACAGCAGAAGAGTGTGCTGATTTTTCGATCGTCCTTTTTTCGGATTTATCCAGAAAAATTACCATGCAAAACATTTACCATGATGGCGGATTTTCCAGCATGGCTATGAGTCAGAAGGCAATGGCACAATATAATAAGTGCCTTGACGAAGGAGATAATTTATAGACATTCTTTATCCCCTTTTTTTTATCTTTGCCATCCTAAATTCAGTTTATTCATAACCAACCTGTTTTTTCCATGAAGATATTAGTTTGTATAAGTAATGTTCCTGATACCACAACCAAAGTTAAATTCATTGAAGGCAATAAAAAGTTGGATGTTACAGGAATACAATGGGTTATAAATCCATGGGATGAATTGTCGCTTACGCGGGCACTCGAACTGAAAGATGATCCGTCAAACGGGATTCAGCTTGTGACTGTGGCCCATGTAGGCCCTCTTGCTTCTGAACCTACAATCCGAAAAGCACTTGCCATCGGGGCAGATGATGCAATCAGAATCAACGCCGATCCTTCAGATGCCTATTTTGTTGCTGCTCAGCTTGCTAAAATTGTAAAGGAAGGAGTTTATGACCTTGTTTTCTGTGGTATTGAATCAAGCGATTTCAATGGATCCACAGTAGGGGGGATGCTTGCTGAATTTCTTGAATATCCTTCTGTTTCTTCTGTTTCAGGTGTTAAAATCGAAAATGGGCAGGTTAATATTACGCGCGAAATTGACGGGGGAAAGGAGATTGTGACCGTTCCGATGCCTGTTGTTGCGATAGTTCAGAAAGGTATTGCAAAGGAACCTCGTATCGCTGCGATGAGGGGGATCATGATGGCACGTACCAAACCATTAAACGTTGTTGAGCCATTGGCAATTGATTCATTAACGGAAGTTGTCGCTTACGAAATGCCTCAACCCCGTGCAGCCTGCAAGTTTGTTGATCCGGAGAACCCCAGGCAACTCGTTGAATTGTTGCAGAATGAAGCGAAAATCATTTAGTCTGAACCGATAAAACCAAAACTATATATGTCAGTTTTAATTTTTGTAGAGAATTGGGATGGAAAGTTTAAAAAACTCAGTTTTGAACTTATTTCATATGGAGCCAGGTTGGCAGAAATGCTGAATACCACTGCTGTTGCCCTGTCTGTTGGCAATGTGGATAACGGTGAATTGGAAAAACTTGGGAAATATGGTGCGTCCCAAATCATCAGTGCACACAATGACAGTTTAAATGTTTTTGACAGCCAGGCATTTGCGAAAATTATTGCAAATCTCGCAAAGCAGGAGAATGCCACCGTGGTAGTTCTTTCCAACAACAACACCGGCAAAGCTGTTGCTCCAAGATTATCAGTGCTGCTTAAGGCCGGGCTGGGAGCAGGCGTTAGTAAGCTTCCGCTCAGTATTGATCCGTTTGTGATATATAAAAAGGTTTATTCGGGAAACGCATTCAGTAACCTGGTTATCAAGACAGAGATCAAGGTCCTGACCCTGGCCCAGAATTCTTACGAATTGAATGAAACTTCCAATCAGGCAGTCATTACAAAAGTAGCTGTTGATTGGAATGCTGATGCTGTTAAAACAAAAGTAATTGAAGTTCAGAAACTAAGCGGGAAAATCCTGTTAACTGATGCCGACGTTGTTGTTTCCGGAGGAAGGGGAATGAAATCTGCCGATAATTGGGCCCCCATTGTCGAACTGGCTGAGTTGCTTGGTGCAGCAACCGCATGTTCACGCCCGGTTTCTGACGAAGGCTGGCGTCCTCACGAGGAACATACAGGTCAGACCGGAAAAATTATAGCACCAAATCTCTATTTCGCGATTGGAATATCAGGAGCTACGCAACATCTGGCAGGTGTCAGTTCTTCAAAATTTATTGTTGCAATCAACACCGATAAGGATGCTCCCATCTTCTCTGCTGCACAATATGGTATTGTTGGTGACGCCAGTAAAATCCTCCCAAAACTTGTTGAGGCTGTAAAGGAATTAAAGGGGAAATAAATCAGCCATGATGAAACAGCTTGTTTTCGTGATCACCCTGGTTGCAGCATCTGGCATCTTCGCCTTCACGATAAACCGCATCATCAGCTATTTTCACTTTACCAGGCCGGCTTTTCCCGTGCGTGATTTTGGTAAACGCCTCTGGATTACTTTTGACATCGCCCTCGGTCAAACAAAAATTTTCCGCCGTCCGGTCATAGGATTGTTTCATGCGTTGGTTTTCTGGGGATTCTGTGTGATTGCATTTGGCAGCGTCGAAATGATTATTGACGGCATCTTTGGCACAGAAAGGTTTCTAAAGATTCTTGGTCCGGTTTACGATATTTTAAGCGGGTCAGGCGATGTTTTTGGCCTCCTGGTGGGAGTTTCCATCCTGATATTCCTGTCACGGCGCCTGTTTTTTCATATCAAACGGTTTGAAGGTGTTGAGATGAAATCCGTGTCACACATGGATGCAAACATCGCATTGAGTATGATTCTATTCCTGATGATTTCTCTCAATGGAATGAATACAGCCTATTGTGCGGGGCTTGACCTGACTGGTTCTCCTGCAATTGGAGTCTATCCGGTAAGCAGACTGTTGACGGGTGTTTTATCCGGATTATCAGCTTCACAAATCAACCTGGTTTACGAAATATGTTGGTGGTCGCACATATTGCTCATCTTTATCTTTGCAAACATACTACCTTATTCGAAGCATTTTCATGTGTTCATGTCTGTACCCAATGTCTTTCTCTCCCGCCTGGATGCATTGGGCAAACTCCCTAATATGGACAATATTACCAGGGAGGTGAGAATGATGCTTGACCCGGTCAACGCATCAGTTGATCCATCAGCCGAAACACCAGTTGAACGGTTTGGTGTTAAGGATGTTGAGGATGTTTCCTGGAAAAATTACTTTGATTCGCTTTCCTGTACTGAATGTGGCAGATGT
Source organism: uncultured Bacteroidales bacterium (assembly GCA_903926565.1). Taxonomy (GTDB): domain Bacteria; phylum Bacteroidota; class Bacteroidia; order Bacteroidales; family FEN-979; genus CAIVAT01. Next base: position 9,934 of record CAIYJU010000152.1, on the reverse strand, counting down.
ACATCTGTCTGTCCGGCCAATATGACCGGTAAATTGCTTTCACCGCGAAAAATAATCATGGATGTCAGGGCCAGGATGAAAGAAAAGGGGCCGGGAATGCTGAAAAATGGTATAACCTTTTCTGACCAAAAATCCCTGCTGAGGGATTATATTTCTGAAGAGGAATTATGGGCCTGTACCACCTGCAATGCCTGTGCAAAGGAGTGCCCCATCAATATCAATCATCCCACCCTGATAGTTGACATGCGAAGGTACCTCGTCATGGAAGAAGCTTCAGCACCGGGTGGGATTAAAGGAGTGTTCAGCAATATTGAGAACAATGGAGCGCCCTGGCAGTTCTCGCCCGAAGATCGTTTACTCTGGACCAGGGATCTCGAAATACGTGTTGGTTAATAAGTCATTTTGACAATGGAACTGAATAAAGTTGAAGTACCTGTGATGGCCGATATGTTTGCTAAGGGCATACACCCTGAATACCTTTTCTGGGTGGGTTGTGCAGGTGCGTTTGATGATCAGTACCAGAAGGTTACACGGGCTTTTGCGAAAATTCTTACCTTCCTGAAAGTAAACTATGCAGTGCTTGGGAAAGAGGAATCCTGTACAGGCGATCCGGCACGGCGAGCTGGTAATGAAATGCTTTACCAGATGCAGGCACTCCAGAATATTGAGATTTTCAAAAAGTATGGCATAAGGAAAGTGATCACAATTTGTCCCCATTGCTATAATATTTTTAAAAATGAATATCCTGATCTTGGTGCCGATTTTGAGGTGATTAATTATCTGCAGTTTATTGATCAGTGCATCTTATCCGGCAAACTTAACTTAGAACCGGGAGTATTGACGGATGTTTGCATCACATATCACGATCCTTGTTATCTTGGCAGAGCCAATGACATCTATATTGAGCCACGTTCAATTCTTAAGAAAATCACCTCAAACCTGGTTGAAATGGAACGGAACAAAAGCTTTGCCATGTGCTGTGGAGGTGGTGGTGCCCAAATGTTTAAAGAAGCAGAAAAAGGTGATAAGGAGGTCTATATTGAGCGTACCGAGGAAGCCTTAAGAACAGATGCAAAAGTAATTGCTACGGCTTGTCCCTTCTGTATGACCATGATCACCGATGGCATCAAATCCAAGAACAGGGAGAATGATGTCAGAAATTTTGATATTGCTGAGTTGATCGTCCAATCATTAAATATTTAATTTTCATAAACCAATTGAAATGGAGAATAGAAAAGTACTTAAAAGCGGAGAGTTCCTCGTAGATGAAGTTCAATTCAACGATATTTTCATACCGGAACAATTTGATGAGGAGCAAAAAATGATTGCCCAGACTATCCAGGATTTCCTGGATACTGAACTTTATCCCAATATAGATCAAATAGATTCTCCGGATATTAATCTGATGCAGCGTACCCTTAAAAAAGCCGGTGAACTGGGCTTGATGGGGATATCTATACCGGAAGAGTATGGTGGATTCGGTCAATCATTTATAACTCAAATGCTTGCCGGTGAGAAAATTGGTGCCGGTCACTCTTTTTCAGTTGCTTTTATGGCACACACCGGAATTGGCACACTGCCGATCATGTATTATGGAAATGAGGAACAGCGCCAGAAATATGTCACCCGTCTTGCTTCCGGGGATTTGATCGGTGCCTATTGTTTAACGGAACCTGGTGCCGGAAGTGATGCCAACTCCGGCAAGACCTCTGCCATTTTGTCGGAGGATGGGAAGCATTACATCCTCAATGGTCAGAAAATGTGGATCACAAATGCAAACTTTGCGGATACCCAGGTGGTTTTTGCAAAAATTGACCGCGACAGGGTGTTGAGTGCGTTTATCGTTGAAAAGAATTTTCCCGGAGTTGTTATCAGCCCGGATGAGCATAAAATGGGGATTAAAGGATCATCAACAGCCCAGATTTTCTACAATGATGTCAAGGTGCCGGTTGAAAACCTGCTGGGTAATAGGGGTGAAGGATTCAGAATTGCCTTAAGTATCCTTCACATGGGGCGTATTAAACTCGGTGCCAATGTGCTGGGAGCTTCAAAGAAATCTATCAACGACTCAGTACAATACGCCAATGAGCGTAAACAATTCAATGTATTGATTTCTACCTTCGGCGCCATTAAGCACAAACTTGCAGAGCAGGTTATTAAAACTTTTGCCCTTGAATGTGCCATTTACCGGTTAAGTAAGGATATTGACGACCAGATTGAACTGCACAAAGCTTCAGGAATGGACAAAGGCAAAGCTTCCGTGGAAGGTATCAGCCATTATGCAGTAGAAGCTGCAATTCTGAAGGTCTATGGTTCTGAAGTCCTCGATTTTGTAATTGATGAAGCAGTACAGATTCACGGTGGAATGGGATATTCAGCTGAAATGGCTGTTGAGAGAGGCTACAGGGATTCCCGAATCAACAGAATATTTGAAGGAACCAATGAAATCAACAGGTTGCTCCTGGTTGATACTGCGATGAAAAGAGCCATGAAAGGTGACTTTGACCTTTTCGGGAGAGCAAATGAACTTGCAGCAGGTTTAGATACGATAAAAGATAATCAGGGGCAGGATGAGTCCTATTTTGAAGAAAAACTGAGGGTGGTAAAAAACTTCAAGAACCTGGTGCTTATAATTATACAAGGTGCATCTGCCTATTTTGACAAAAAACTGATACTGGAGCAGGAAGTCCTTAACAACCTTGCCGACATGATCATGGAGGTTTATATTGCTGAATCGATGGTGCTGAGAATCCAGAAAATGGAATCAATGAACGGAGTTGATGCAGATGGGATTTATCGCACCATGCTGGATGCATTTGTTTATGATGCTTCAGATAAAATAAGAAAACCTGCAACAGATGCAGCATATTCATTTGCTTCACCGGAAACAGGTTCAACCTATAAAAAGGTTGTGGAAACCTTAACACTTGTACCCGGCATCAATGTAAAAGAAGCGCGCCGGAAAATAGCTGATAAGCTTATTGAGGCAAATTGTTATAAATTCTAATCAGGTTTTACTGTTTCGAGTTTCGTAACACTTACCGTAATCTCATCTTTGTCGGCGAGATAATCAACAGTAATCAGGTCATTTTCAGTTAACTTGGTCTTGATTATCTCCTCGGCAAGGGTATCTTCCACATATTTTTGAATCGCACGCTTTAACGGGCGTGCTCCAAATTGGGCATCCCATCCTTTTTCAGCGATATAATCTTTTGCAGCAGTAGTGATTGCAATATGGTAGCCAAGATCATGTGTCCTTTTATACACATGCTGGAGTTCAATATCAATGATTTTATGAATATCTTCCCGCTCCAGTGAATCAAAGATGACCACATCGTCGATCCTGTTGATAAATTCGGGGGCGAATGCTTTTTTCAGGGCATTTTCAATAACACCCCGGGCATATTCACTGCTGGCGGCCTGTTTGGCTGAAGTAGCAAATCCAACTCCCTGCCCGAAATCCTTAAGCTGGCGGGATCCTATGTTGGAAGTCATGATCACGATGGTGTTTTTGAAATCCACTCTCCGTCCAAAACTGTCTGTGAGCATTCCATCATCTAAAACCTGCAATAAAAGATGAAAAACATCAGGATGTGCCTTCTCTATTTCATCAAGCAAAACAATAGAGTAGGGGCGTCTGCGGATTTTTTCAGTCAGCTGGCCGCCTTCTTCATAACCAACATATCCCGGAGGGGCGCCGATGAGACGGGAAACAGCAAACTTTTCCATATATTCGCTCATGTCAATACGAACCAGGGCATCTTCGGTATCAAATAAATACCTTGATAAAACTTTGGCAAGATGTGTTTTACCGACTCCGGTAGGACCAAGAAAAATGAAGGTCCCGATTGGCTTGTTAGGATCTTTAAGCCCGGCCCTGTTTCGGCGGATTGCCCTGACAACTTTCTTAATCGCATCATTCTGACCGATGACAGAATTTTCAAGTTCTCCTTCCATATTGATCAGGCGGTCGCTCTCATTTTTGGCAATTCGTTGTACAGGAATTCCTGTCATCATGGCAACAATTTCTGCAACATGATCTTCAGCAACCGTTTGCCGGTTCAACTTCGCACTTTCCTCCCATTTCTTTTTTTCACGCTCCAGGTTGTCCTGAAGCTTTCGCTCAGAGTCGCGTAAGTCAGCAGCTTCTTCAAATTTCTGGCTGTTAATTGCCAGCATTTTTTGTTTTTTCGTCTCTTCTATCTGGTTCTCAACTTCAATTATTTCCTGGGGGACATTGATGTTGGAGATATGAACCCGTGCACCAGCTTCGTCAAGAGCATCAATTGCCTTGTCGGGAAGATAACGATCTGTTATATAACGGTTTGTCAGAGAAACACACGCTTTGATGGCATCGTCAGTATAGGTTACAAGATGGTGATCTTCGTATTTTTCTTTGATATTCTGTAGTATTTCCAGGGTTTCTTCCGGAGAAGTGGGATCAACAAGCACTTTCTGGAACCTGCGTTCAAGTGCCCCGTCTTTTTCAATGTACTGGCGATACTCATCCAGAGTTGTGGCTCCGATACACTGGATATCCCCCCGCGCAAGTGCCGGCTTGAACATATTGGATGCATCCAGTGACCCGGAAGCATTGCCAGCCCCGACAATGGTGTGAATTTCATCAATAAAAACGATGATGTTGGGGTTTTTTTCGAGTTCATTTAAAACAGCTTTCATCCGTTCCTCAAATTGACCCCGATATTTGGTTCCGGCAACAAGAGAGGCAAGATCCAGCGATACCAGTCGTTTGTTGAACAGTGAACGGGCTACTTTGCGCTGAACAATTCGAAGCGCAAGACCTTCTGCAATGGCAGATTTACCAACACCGGGCTCACCTATTAATATGGGGTTGTTTTTTTTACGCCGGCTCAGGATCTGGGCAATACGTTGCAGTTCCTTCTCGCGGCCCACAATCGGATCTAGCCTGCCTTCCTCTGCGGCTTTGGTAATATCACGGCCGAAATTGTCAAGTACCGGGGTTTTGGATTTGGAATCCTGCGGTTTTTTAGTACTGCCACTAAAACTTTTTCCGCCTTCCTCAGAATCTTCATCATCCTCATCTTTTGGCAGGATATCCTGTGGGTTAACCCGGGGTTCATCCTTTCCGTTCGCCAGGATGGCTTTAAGTTCATCCTGTACTGTTTCATAGCTGACGCCATAGTTCAGGAAGGTCTTTGTTACCAGGTTGTTTTCATCCTTGAGTATAGCCAGTAAAAGATGCTCTGTACCAATTGTATCACTGTTGAACAGTTTTGCTTCCAGGTAGGTTATCTTGAGCGCCCGTTCAGCCTGTTTAATGAGTGGAAGACTTTCTCCCCCGGTGTATTTTTCTTTATGACTGGTCACTGCCAGTTCGACCTTTTTACGGATTTCAGGAAGGTCAACATGCAGGTTATGCATAATCTTTATTGCCAGTCCGTCACCCAGGCGGATAATACCCAGCAACATGTGTTCAAGACCAATATAATCATTGCCTAACCGCTGAGCCTCTTCCCGGCTATATATCAATACCTCTTTAACTCTTTGAGAGAATTTTGCTTCCATACAATACTCTGTTTCAGGATAAGTTCATACCATTGACAAAAATCGAACCACTTTTTCAACCGGATAAATTGTCAAGGTTTTCAAAAGTACGATTGAAATCACTAGTTTATTGTTAAACGGGCTTTATTTATTAACATTTCCATGTTAGTAAGACCGCGAAATAAATCAGGGATCACCCATGGTGCGAAAGGGTATTTTCACTATCTTCGTAACAACATTAAGAATAATTTAAATGTTTGAATTTCAGTTAATTAATTAATGGTGAGAGATGATATGGAACCGGGAGAAAAAATAGTTCAGGTAAATATTGAGAATCAGATGAAGACAGCCTACATTGATTATGCAATGTCGGTAATTGTTCAACGTGCTTTGCCTGATGTACGGGATGGATTAAAGCCTGTTCACAGGCGTGTGCTATTTGGAATGTATGAATTGGGGGTTCTTTCAAACAGGGCATATAAAAAATCTGCAAGAATAGTAGGAGAGGTGCTTGGTAAATTCCATCCTCATGGTGATACATCTGTATATGATGCGATGGTCAGGATGGCCCAGGACTGGAGTTTACGTTATCCCCTTGTTGACGGACAGGGAAATTTCGGCTCCATGGATGGAGACAATCCGGCAGCCATGCGATATACGGAAGCACGTCTTCAGAAAATCGCAGAGGAAATGGTTGCTGATATTGAAAAGGATACCGTTGATTACCAGTTTAATTTTGATGACACCCTGAAGGAACCAACGGTGATGCCATCACGTATTCCAAACCTGCTGATAAACGGTGCATCAGGAATTGCAGTGGGCATGGCAACCAACATGGCACCGCATAACCTGAGCGAAGTCGTTGACGGGATTATTGCGTACATTGACAACAGGGATATAACAATCCCCGAATTGATGGCCTATATCAAAGCCCCCGATTTTCCCACCGGCGGTATCATTTACGGATACGAAGGTGTTAAGGATGCATTTGAAACCGGAAGAGGGCGCATTGTGATGCGCGGGGAGACTACAATTGAGCCGGATGACCATGGCAAAGACCGGATCATCGTCAACTCAGTTCCATACCAGGTTAACAAGGCAGAGATGATCAAGAAAACTGCGGACCTGGTCAATGATAAAAAAATTGAAGGCATTTCTGATATCCGTGATGAGTCTGATAGAAATGGCGTCCGGATCGTTTATGTGCTTAAGAGAGAGGCTATTACAAATGTGGTATTGAATAAGTTATACCAGATGACGGCTTTACAAACCTCTTTCAATGTTAACAACATAGCCCTGGTCAAAGGAAGGCCGATGATGCTCACGTTAAAGGATATGATTGTTCATTATGTAGAGCATCGTCATGAAGTAATCATCAGGAGAACAAAATTCGACCTTGCAGAGGCGCTGAAAAGAGCACATATACTTGAAGGGTTGCTCATTGCCCTCGATAATCTCGATGCAGTGATTGCCCTTATAAGGGCTTCACAAACACCGGATGAGGCAAAAGCAGGCCTGATGGAGAGTTTTGGTTTAAGCGAAATTCAGGCAAAAGCTATTCTTGAAATGCGTTTGCAGCGGTTAACCGGTCTCGAGCGTGACAAAATAAAGGCTGAATATGCCGAATTAATGAAACTCATTGACTACCTGAACAGTGTATTGGCCGATGAGACACTTCGCATGAACATCATCAAAGACGACCTCAGGGAAGTCAAGGAGAAATTCGGTGATGCCCGCAGATCGCGAATCGAACATGCTGCTTCGGATTTCAGGATTGAAGATACAATTGCTGATGAGAATGTTGTCATCACCATTTCTCACATGGGGTATATCAAACGTACTGCTCTCACTGAATATCGTGTTCAGAACAGGGGAGGACGGGGTGTTAAAGGAACAGAAATACGGGATGAGGATTTTCTTGAGCATCTCTTTGTTGCCACAAACCATAATTATCTTTTATTTTTCACTGAAAAGGGTAAGTGCTTCTGGCTTAGGGTATATGAAATTCCTGAAGGGGGAAAGACCTCCAAAGGAAGAGCAATTCAAAACCTGATTAATATTGAGCCTGACGACAAGGTGAGGGCATTTATCAATGTTAAAAACCTGAAAGACGAGGATTATATCTCATCTAATTTTATCATCCTTGCCACCATGAAGGGGACCATTAAAAAGACCTCTCTTGAAGCATATTCCAGGCCACGTCAGAATGGGATCAATGCAATTACCATAAACGAAGGGGATCAGTTACTCGAAGCGAAATTAACCCAGGGGACGGATGAGGTTGTCATGGCGTTAAAGTCGGGCAGGGCAATCAGGTTTAATGAAAAAACCGTTCGTCCGATGGGTCGTAATGCAGCAGGAGTTCGTGGGATTTCCTTTTCCGGTGAGAATGATGAAGTTATCGGGATGATTTGTATTCCGGTGGATAAGAAATGTGAAGTACTGGTCGTTTCTGAAAAAGGATACGGCAAGCGATCTGACCTGGATGATTATCGCATCACCAACAGGGGAGGTAAAGGAGTTAAGACGTTGAATATCACTGATAAAACAGGCCAGCTTATTGCTGTAAAGGATGTTACCGACAGTGATGACCTGATGATTATCAACCGGTCTGGCGTTATAATTCGCATGGCCGTTGTAAATCTCAGGGTAATGGGACGTGCCACCCAGGGTGTCAGGCTTATCAAGATTGATGAGGGCGATTCAATTGCTGCTGTAGCAAAAGTCGATGTCGAAGTCACACCGGAAATTATTGATGACATGTCAGCCGAAAACATCGATGCCATGGAATACAATCCCGATGGTCAAGAAGATCAGCCAATTGTGAATGATAAAACAGATAACGTTGAAAATGAAAATTAATTCTTACGTAAGTAGCATATAATCAGCAGGTATTTTTTATCTTTGCCGGCTAAATTTCAACTCAAAAGTATCATACTAATAACCAAATCGATGAAAAAAATTGCTTTACTTCTGCTGCTGGTAACCACCATTACCGTAGCATTCGGTCAGAAAAATGTTCGTCAGAGCGCATCTAATTATCTGAAAGACGGAAAACTGGACAAAGCCATGGAAGCGATCAACCAATGTGTGCTTGATCCAAGCACTGCACAGGATGCCAAAGCCTGGTTTATCCGCGGGAATGTTTACCTGGAGATATCCAATACAAAGGATGAAAAATTCAAGTCTCTCGATGCTGAGCCGCTTACAAAAGCTTTGGAATCCTATCGCAAGTCGATAGAATTTGATCCTAAAAAAGAGTATTACAATGATATTCTGATAAAATTGGATTGGCAGCGCAATAATTACTATAATGCAGCAGTCGAAAACTATAATAAAAAACTGTACAAAGATGCCATGATTAACTTTGGCAAAGGGGCAGATGTCATGGAGCTGGCGAATGTAACCGACACCAGTTCTATATTAAACGCTGCAACCTGTGCATCCCTGGCAAATGAAAAAGAGGCATCAAAGCAATACTATCTTAAGTTATTGAAGTCAAACTATAAATCACCTGTTTTATACATCACTTTATCAGACATTTATCGACAGGATAAAGACTCTGCAAATTCGTTGAAGTATGTAAGAATGGGACAGCAGGAATACCCGAATGATCTGCGGTTGTTTCTTGCAGAAACAAATATATACCTGACTTTTAACAACACACCCAAAGCGTTAAGCAACCTCAAAGTAGCTATGGCCAAAGATTCCACTAACTATTCAGTTGCGTTTGCGCTTGGAACCATCTACGATAATATATCAAATGACACAACACAACCAGCAGATCAACGGCAGAAAGCCTTTGAAAACGCCATCGCTGCTTATACAAATGCTATCCGGCTGAATGCTGATTATTTTGAAGGCAACTACAATCTGGGTGCGTTATACGTAAATAAGGCTGCATCAATAAATGAAGTAGCTACAAAACTTCCATTGGAGGAAACGACCAAGTTTGATAAAATGAAAAAGGAAGCCGATGGTTATCTTGAAAAAGCATTGCCATTTTTAGAGAAGGCAACAGAACTTCAACCCGCTGATGTGAATACACTTTTCACGTTGAAGCAAATATATTCCCGCACCAACAAACCTGATAAAGTTAAGGCCGTTCAGGAGAAGATTAACGCAATACAAAAGAAATAGGGAAGATCAGTTTTATCAGGAGATTCATTCCGACAGAATAGTCTCCTGATTTTTTACATTTACTATTTAACATAATATTAATTATAAGACAATTTGAAAAGTGCATATGTTTAAGAATCAGACCTTTACAAAAATGAAAAATGACCTAAATAAGCGCGCTAGCGAGCATTTTTACCATGTGTAACAAAAAGCAAACAGATAACGAACAGAAAACGAACAAGATATGAAAACGGAATCAGTGGAGCAATTCCGTTATAAATGTAAAGAC
>CAIYJU010000151.1 GCA_903926565.1 uncultured Bacteroidales bacterium | reverse complement strand
TTTTAATTTTGGATTCCGGGCGTTGCAATACATGTAGTTGGGACTTTTCCAGCCCAGCACATGCTTGGCACCTTCGCTCAGCATGGTATGAAATCCCATATTGGCAACCATTTCGCCTATTTTATCTGAATAGATCAATTCAGTATTGCGGAAGGTTGTCGGCCTTTTTCCAAAAAGCTCCTCTATTCTGGATGCATGCAGTTCGACCTGCCGTACAAATTCATCCTTGTTGCTCAGGGAGGCAAGGGAATGTGAATATGTTTCTGCAATGAACTCAACCTGTCCGGTATCTGCCAGACGCCTGAAACTTGAAATAACCTCAGGGACATGCATTTGCAGTTGATCCAAAGCGGTCCCGGAAATGGAATAGCTCACCTTGAATGCTGTACCAAATTCTCTGATCAGGTCAAGCATCAGATTGTTTGCAGGCAAATATGATTTCTCTGCAACACGTTTGATAATATGTCGGTTCTGATAATCATCATAGTAGTGATGGTCTTGCCCGATATTGAAAAAACGGTAAGTCCGCAAGCGAAACGGCTGATGGACTTGAAAATATAAACATATTGCTCTCATGTGATCAATTGATTACGGCTTTATTATACACTTCTAATATGCTCACGGCAGCATTCTCCCAGATAAGATTGTCAACCTCTTCTTTTCCATAACGGATGAACATTTTGCTCAGCCCTTCGTAATGGAGTATTCCATAAATGGCGTCTGCCAACGCGTCTATATCCCAGAAATCAACCTTTAAGGCATGTTGCAACACCTCTGCAACCCCGGATTGCTTTGAGATGACAACAGGGACATTGGAACGCATCGCTTCCAGCGGGGAGATTCCGAACGGTTCAGAAACGGAGGGCATGACATATACATCGCTCATGGCGAACATGGTATCCACTTCAGGTCCGGCAAGAAAGCCGGTGAAATGAAATTTAGTGGCAATTTTAAGTTGAGCAACCCGGCGGATCATCCTGTTAAGCAGGTCTCCAGAGCCAGCCATCACAAAACGAACGTTTGAATCCCTTTTCAGGACTTTATTTGCCGCCTCAACAAAATAATCAGGTCCTTTCTGATAGGTTACCCGGCCAAGGAAGGTAACCACCTTTTCTTTGACATGTTTTGTAACACCTTCCAGTTCCGGACGATCAACAGGTTCAACTGCATTGTGAACGGTGATGACCTTTTCGGGAGCGATGCCATATTTTTCAATGACAATCTGCCGGGTCAGATTGCTGACAGTTATCACCAGGTCGGCTTCCGTCATCCCCTGTCGTTCAATATCATAAACAGGCTGATTTACATTTTCTCCCGACCTGTCGAACTCAGTTGCATGTACATGCACCACCAGTGGTTTTCCGGATATTTTTTTTGCGGCAATTCCCGCAGGATAGGTTAGCCAATCATGGGCATGTATCACATCAAAGGTGTTGCTGGTGGCGATTGATGAAGCAACCAGCGCATAGCGTGATACCTCCTGCATCAGGTTGGGGCCATACTTCCCGGAAAAAGTAAACTGCTTTGAGAATACAGAGGTTACTTCAGTTTTTTCGGAAAGCTGGTCTCTTGACACAATGGTTTCAAACTCTTCGGGATCCATATACGGAACAAGATTTGAGTCAATTTGCATAAATTGAATCCTGTCGAGGTATTCCTTTGTATTAACCTTGCTGAAATCAAGCACTACATCACTGGCATTAACCAGCCGGAAACCATCCTGGGCCTCATCTCCGTATGCCTTTGGGACAACGAAAATAACCTCGACCCCATGTTTTACCAATCCTTTAGTTAACCCGAAGCAAGCTGTTCCTAATCCACCGGTTATATGCGGTGGAAATTCCCACCCAAACATTAATACACGCATTTTTATTTACGATTTTTCGATTTACGATTTACGATGTGTGACAATATCCACAATGTAAAACTAACTATATTTCCTGATCAGATAACCGATTCGAAGTAATTCAGCAACAGAGGAGGCCTGAGAAATAGCCCCCCTGCCGATATGCGGCGGGTCCCCGTCGTAGAGCTCTGAAATCGTGCCGATTCCATGTTCATTCATAACTGGTTCAAATCCCTCAAATAAGGATTTGATCAGGGACATGCCACTTTTACCATGAATCTTCAGATAGCCTTCGACAAAATGCCCCAGAAGCCAGGGTGAAACTGATCCCTGATGGTATGCAGCTTCGCGTTCTGCCTGATTTCCAAAGTATGATCCTTTGTAAATAGGACTTTTGGGAGTCAGCGTTCGCAGGCCCCGTGGTGTAAGTAATTCCTGTTTGACCCGGCTTAACACCTCTTTTCTGATTTCTTCAGGAACCGGGCTAAAAGGCAATGAAGTTGCCAGAACCATATTTGGCCTGACAGCCCAATCCTTGTATGCTCCGTCAATGTAGTCGGCAAGGTATCTCCTCTCCCTGCTCCAGAAAGCTTCCACGAACGACGCGGGAATCATTTCGGCAATCTCTTTCCATTCCTGGCAGAATTTCTTATCTCCTGAGGCTGCGGCAATATCCAGGGCAAAGCAAATCGCATTATACCACAATGAATTGATTTCAACTGTTTTGCCCATACGGGGGGTGACTGGTTTCCCATTGGCAAAGGCGTCCATCCACGTAAGTGCATGTCCGTGGAGGCCAGCATAAATCAACCCGTCGGGTTCCATGTGAATGTTAAACTCAGTACCATTGCGATAGCCGTCAAGCACAGTTTTCATTCTCTTTCCATACTCTTTCCAGATCGCTATTTTATCACCGGTTACTTCGGAATACTGCTGCAATGCCCAGAAAAACCAGAGAGATGTGTCTGCAGCACTATATGTAGCAGCGTTTCCGCTTCCATGAAGCGGGAAAAGAGGGCCTCTCATCTCGGCCACCATACTGTCGATGACAGCTTTACAAGTTGCAATGTCGCCATTCACCAGGGTAAGACCCGGTAAAGAGACAAACGTGCTCCTTCCAGATCGTCCGAACCATGGAAAACCAGCCAGTATCTCAGTGGATTTATCTCTTTTGATGATAAACTGCTGGGCCGCATTGAAAAGGCAATTCGCAAAATTATTTCGTGGCGTCCTTTTTTCAAGTTCTGAGGCAAACACGCGCTTCATTGATGCGGGGGCCAACTCTCTGGTGCCGGCTGAAAAGAATATACTCTCCCCTTTTTCAATGGATACCTCAAAAAAACCGGGAATATAAAGATCCTCCTGGTACTCATAACCCCTGTCCATCTCTTCCTGGTATTCAATACTATAATACCAATCGGGAACATGGGTATATTCGTTTTCTTTGGATATCTGCATGCAGAGGTCCGTGTAACCCTGATACATCCTGACTTTGATGCCCTGGGGCACCTTTTCATATTTCTTATCAGCAAAGATGTTTTCCTTGCTTAAATGATGGATGTTGCGGAAAGCGAGAAACGGCTTAAACCTCAGTTTAGTGGGAGAGTGTGCGTCAACAAGGGTATATTTGATGATCATCCGGTCTTCACGTGTGGTAAAGACCATCTCTTTGGTAAGGATTACACCACCAACGCGGTAGGTCATTTTCGGATAGGGTTCTGTAACGAAATCCCTGAGATATTTATGTCCCTTTGGATTATAATTACCACCGGGATATTTATGGATGCCCAGGTTGAACTCTGAATCCATCTGAACAACTGTTTCGTCTAAAGACGACAGCAACACATGGTTTTCATTGTCGATGCCCGGCTGATGGGTAACAAGCAACCCATGATATTTGCGCGTGTTGCAGTTTACGATGGTTGAATTTGCGTACGAGCCTGCCCTGTTTGACCGTAAAAGTTCACGGTTAAGGGAATACTCAAGATTCACCAACTGACTTTTATCAAAATTGATATAACTCATTTTGCTTGATTTTCCTGACAATTTTCCAAATGTAGGGTAAAAAAATCGATTTGCAAAGGTAACAATTTCCCTGTTTTTAGCGTTATTCTCCCAAAGTTAATAAATGTGTAATTTTGGCACCTAAGTTTTACATCATGCGAATTTCAAGGTTTTGTCTGTTTGGCGCTGTTGTTGGAATGATTTTAGTTGGTTTTCTCTCCTGCAGAAAAAAGGATAAGGTTGATACAAATCCTTCGCTGGTACTAGCATTCTCGACCGATACTGTTTTTTTCGACACGGTTTTTCCAACCGTAGGGTCAATTACCAAACGGCTGATTGTTTATAATCCGAATAACAACAAAGTTAACATTTCCACAATTCGTCTTGCCGGTGGCCAGGCTTCCAGTTACCGGATCAACATCAACGGTACCCCTGAAATGAGTGCCTCCGACATTGAAATCCCGGGGGAAGACAGTATTTTCATTTTTGTCAGGGTTACCATTGATCCGCACAATCAGAATACCCCGTTCGTTGTGAGTGATTCGCTTGAATTCGTCACAAATGGAAACCTTCAGAATGTGCGTTTGGTTGCCTGGGGCCGGGATGCGTTTTTTTACCGGAAGGCAACCCTGAAAGGCACCATTGTCTGGGACAGTTTAAAGGCACATGTAATTTACGAATCATTGCGACTCGATAAAAATTCCACACTTACCATTATGCCAGGCACCCGGGTCTATTTTCACAAGGATGCTTACCTGGCGGTTGCCAGGCAATCTACACTGAAAGTTGCAGGAACCCCCGACCATCTTGTAAGGTTCCAGGGGGACAGGATGGACCCGTTTTACAAGGACCTGCCAGGGCAATGGGGTGGTATATATCTTGAAAAGGGCAGTGTTGACAATGAGATAGAATACGCTTTTATAAAGAATGGGATGTTTGGCCTGGCATTGGATTCGATGGGAAGGGCATCGGCACCTTTACTCAGTATCCGCAACAGCATTATTCAAAACATGGCCTCTGTCGGGATTTATGCTGACTTCAGTTCCATCACTGCAATTAATTGTGTGATCGGTGATTGCGGCGGAAACTGCCTTTCAGTCAACAATGGAGGATCGTATGACTTCAAGTATCTGACTGTAGGAAACTACTGGTTTTCTTCCGTTCGTCATGCAGCCTCTGTTTACCTGAGCAATCATGGATATGATTCACTGGGAACTCCCACGCACAACCCATTGTCTAAAGCAGCATTTACCAATGCCATCATTTACGGGTCGAATGATGAGGAGATCGAACTTGATTCAGTGGCTCTGGCGCCTTTTGAATACACTTTTGATCATGCCATCCTGAAAACCAGGCTGAAAACTTCAAATCAGGCGAGATACATTAATTGTATGGTCAATAAGGATCCGAAATTTGTTGATACCGAACTGTTGAATTATAAGATCGACAGTATATCTCCCGCAATTAAGGCAGGCTTACCTTTGCAAGAGATTCCCTTTGATATTCTTGGCCATGAACGGGGATTGACACCAGCGTTAGGTGCTTATGAGTATGTTAAAAAGGAATAACGAATATTGAATATTGAATATTGAATATTGAATATTGAATATTGAATAACGAATGTTGAAGTGGGATTACTTGGCTGCCTCGTTAAATCACTATTGAGTTATTTCTTTAAAGCTTTCAGCATTGCGGTACCCAGGTCGGCGGGAGAATCTACCACCATCACACCACATTCCCTGAGGATTTCTTTTTTCGCTTCAGCAGTATCGGACTTGCCGCCTACGATGGCGCCGGCATGTCCCATGGTACGGCCTTTGGGCGCAGTAGCCCCGGCGATGAAACTTACGACAGGTTTTGTTCCATGCTGCTGGATCCAGTAACCGGCATCGGTTTCCATGTTTCCGCCTATCTCGCCGATCATGATGATACCTTCTGTTTCAGGATCTTCCATGAAAAGTTGAACGGCTTCTACAATTGTGGTACCAGGGATGGGGTCCCCTCCTATTCCGATCATGGTGGTTTGGCCGAGTCCAACTTTCGTAATCTGATCTACAGCCTCATAAGACAATGTTCCTGAGCGGGATACGATGCCAATGGAACCCGGTTTGTGAATAAATCCGGGCATAATCCCGATTTTTGTACCTGGCGGTGTGATGATTCCGGGGCAATTAGGACCTATCATCCTTATTCCCTGGCATTTGAGATATTCTTTTACGGCGATCATGTCTTTCACCGGAATTCCTTCTGTAATGCAAACAATAAGCCCGATGCCTGCGTCGGCTGCTTCAAGAATGGCATCTGCTGCAACGGGGGGTGGCACAAAGATGATGGAGACATTCGCTCCTGTTACTTTCACAGCCTCGGCTACCGTGTTGAATACGGGCCTGTCAAGATGTGTCTGGCCACCTTTTCCCGGAGTTACCCCGCCAGCCACATTGGTGCCATACTCAATCATCTGGCTTGCATGAAACGAACCTTCATGGCCGGTGATACCCTGAACGATAACGATGGAATTTTTGTCAACTAAGATGCTCATGTGGAATTTACGATTTACGATTTGACGATTTACGATTTACGGAGACAAGCCATGC
This sequence comes from uncultured Bacteroidales bacterium, assembly GCA_903926565.1. GTDB lineage: Bacteria > Bacteroidota > Bacteroidia > Bacteroidales > FEN-979 > CAIVAT01. The sequence goes on along the minus strand of CAIYJU010000151.1, from coordinate 2,718 downwards.
TTGAACTGAAGGATTGTTTTTCCGGTCAAAGATACTCGGTTTTTAAATTATGGAAAGTATTTTAAAAGTTTTTTTTTCCTGAACAAGGCTGTAGTGTATCTGGTGCATGTAATTTGTTTAAAGTGTATCTTTGAAAAAGCAAGCAAAATCTCTTTAATCGTAAATCGTAAATCGTCTAATCGTAAATCCCCATGGCTCTTTTCCAGCTCAATGATACAATCTGCGCCTTGTCAACTGCCCCGGGAATGGGTGCCATCGCTGTGATCAGGGTTTCCGGACCCGACTGCTATGAGACAATAGGCAGGATTTTCAAACCCGCAGAAAAGACATTCAACATGGCATCTGTTAAATCTCATACCATTCACCTTGGGGTCATTGGACATGATTCTTCCATCGTTGATGAAGTCCTCATCAGCTGCTTCAGGAATCCGCACTCCTACACCGGGGAGGATGTGATTGAGATTTCGTGCCATGGCTCGGTGTATATTCAGCAGAAAATCATTGAATTGCTGATATCCAATGGATTGAGGCTTGCAAAGCCGGGTGAATTTACCTTCAGGGCGTTTATGAATAAGAAATTCGACCTTTCACAGGCTGAGGCTGTTGCGGATCTGATTGCTTCACATTCCGGGACATCACACGACCTGGCAATTGAGCAGATGCGGGGTGGATTTTCAAAGAAGATCAGGGCTTTGCGAAGTTCTCTGGTCGAGTTTACAGCCCTGATAGAACTGGAACTTGATTTCAGCGAGGAGCACATGATATTTGCTGACAGGGCTGATCTCCGGACGTTGCTCGACCATCTTGAAACGGAGCTGTCGCAGCTGATCAACTCGTTCAGTCTTGGGAATGTCATCAAACATGGCATCCCTGTTGCGATTATCGGCAAACCCAATGTTGGCAAATCAACCCTGCTTAACGCCATTCTGAACGAGGAAAAGGCCATTGTTTCTGAAATAGCGGGAACAACGCGCGATGCCATCGAAGATACCATTGTGATAGGCGGATACAGTTTCAGATTCATCGACACTGCAGGACTGCGGGCATCTGAAGATGCCATTGAAACAATAGGCATTGGCCGCACCTGGGAAAAGATCAGTGAAGCCAGCATTATTTTATATGTATTTGATGCCACAGAACAATCATTTGAAGATGTCAGGGAGGCAATTTCGGAACTTAAAACCACCGGGGATGACCCTCCCTTAAATTTGGTTTTGGTTGGAAATAAGATAGACAAAGTGAAGAAGTTACCAAAAGGATTTAAAGAGTTTGTTGAATATGAAACCATCTTTGTTTCAGGTAAACGAAAAGAGAATATTCACCTGCTTGCCGAACATCTGGTGGACATTGTTGGCAAAGCAAAGACCACAGATAAAACAATCGTATCAAATGCAAGGCATTACGAGGCGCTACAGCATGCCTATAACTCAATTGTAAGCATTCGTGGCGGCCTGAATGAGAACATCTCCCCTGATCTCTTAACGGTGGACATCCACAAAGCGCTCTATCACCTTGGTGAGATTACCGGTGAAATTACTTCAGATGAGATTTTGGGGGCGATTTTCAGCCGGTTCTGCGTGGGAAAGTAACCCCCACAAAACGAACACATAACCAAAACTGTATAAGTAACGTAAAGCCCAGTAAATATGGGCTTTTTTAATTATTATTGTTAATATCTTTTACGTACCGTTAGTGATTCGTTCTGTACATATTTGTACCTTTGTTGTACCTCAATTAAAATTTCGGTGAATATTTGTACCTCGAACCAATAATTGGGGAATTAACTTGACACTTTTAAACACTTTTATACAATTGAATACAAAATGAGCACAAATATCAAGGTACAACGGATTTGTCAGTTTTGCGGAAAAGAGTTTACAGCCAGAACTACTGTCACTCAATATTGCAGCGATAATTGTGCAAAACGTGCTTATAAAGCCAGGCAACGTGCTACAAAAGTTGAGACTAGCAACAAAGAAACCATTCAGATAAAATCAAAACCCATTGAAGATCTTAAGGTACAGGAATTCCTCAGTGTCCGGCATGTGGCCAAACTGATCGGATCTTCAAGACAAACCGTTTATAACCTTATTAATACAGGGAAATTGCAAGCTGTAAATATCTTAAAGAAAAAAACTATTGTCAGGCGTTGCGATTTGGATAAACTATTCGAGCAACCCACTCCCATCATACAGCTGGCAGATACCAACCCCGAACCAATACAATACGAAATTGACGACTGTTACACCCTGAAAGAAGTCCAGGATAAATACGGAGTCTCCGAAACAGCTTTACAAAATCTGATAAAACGAAATAATATTCCGAAAATAAAAAAAGGCTGGTTCGCTTATGTTCCGAAAAATATGATCGATAATATACTGACATAATTATATATATGGTTACCAAGGTAAAGCTAAGATTTAAGAATATATCAGATAACAGGCATAGTCTGTACCTCGATTTTTATCCCCCGATCCTCCATCCTGAAACGGACAAACCCACCCGCAGGGAGTTCCTGAACCTGTTCCTGTTCAATGAAAATGAGACTGAAGAACAAATGTACCTTGATAAAAATGGCAAGGAACAGAAACGATTGATTCCTATTTTGGGGAAGAAGGGCGAACCAAAAAAAATCAGGTTGAACCCAATTGATAAAAAGCATAATGAGGAAACCCTTCAGATTGCTGAACAGATCAGGCAGAAAAGGGATAATCAACT
>CAIYJU010000150.1 GCA_903926565.1 uncultured Bacteroidales bacterium | reverse complement strand
GCCTTTGTAGCTCAGGGGTAGAGCACTTCCTTGGTAAGGAAGGGGTCAGCAGTTCAATTCTGCTCAAAGGCTCCCAGTTTTCGGGTTTAGGCGCACCTTGGTGCGCCTCCGCCTGTTTTTAAAAGAATGAAATCAGTAATCAAATAATTGTAATTAAACTTTAATAAAATGGCTAAAGAAAAATTTTCACGCTCCAAACCGCATGTCAATGTTGGCACGATCGGCCATATTGATCACGGCAAAACCACGTTAACGGCTGCCATAACTTTAGTTTTGGCAGATAAGGGTTTATCCGAGTACAGGTCGTTTGACTCAATCGACAATGCACCGGAAGAAAAAGCACGTGGAATCACGATCAACACCGCTCACATTGAGTATCAGACTGCACTGCGCCACTATGCGCATGTTGACTGTCCCGGACACGCTGACTACATCAAGAACATGGTTACAGGAGCTGCCCAGATGGACGGCGCAATCATTGTTGTTGCTGCAACAGACGGTCCCATGCCACAGACCCGCGAACACATCCTGCTCGCCCGCCAGGTTGGTGTGCCTAAGCTGGTTGTATTTATGAATAAATGCGACAGTGTTGATGATCCGGAAATTCTCGAAATCGTTGAAATGGAAATCAGAGACCTTCTGACATTCTATGGTTTTGATGGAGCCAACACCCCGGTTATTCAGGGATCTGCATTGGGCGGATTGAACAAAGAACCTAAATGGGTTGATAAAATCATGGAATTGATGGATGCAGTTGACACCTACATCCCACTGCCAATGCGTGACGTTGATAAACCATTCCTTATGCCGGTTGAGGACGTATTCTCAATCACAGGTCGTGGTACAGTTGCCACCGGAAGAATTGAAACCGGTGTTATCAACACGGGCGACCCTGTTGAGATCATTGGTATGGGTGCTGAAAAACTGAAATCAGTTGTTACGGGAGTTGAAATGTTCCGTAAAATTCTTGACAGGGGTGAAGCCGGTGACAATGCAGGTATGCTGCTCCGCGGTATTGATAAAGATTCAATCCGTCGCGGTATGGTTATTGCAAAACCTGGTTCCATTACACCACATAAAAAATTCAAAGCGGAAATTTATGTACTGAAGACCCAGGAAGGCGGTCGTCACACTCCGTTCCACAACAAATATCGTCCTCAGTTCTATTTCCGTACCACCGACGTTACCGGAGAAATCCATCTCCCGGAAGGTATTGAAATGTGTATGCCAGGTGATAACATCACCATCCATGTTGATCTGATCTGCGAAATTGCAATGAGCAAAGGGCTTCGTTTTGCAATCCGTGAAGGTGGCCGTACTGTTGGTGCCGGTCAGGTTACTGAGATTCTTGACTAATATTATTGACGGGCTCGTGAACTGGCAAAACAGTTTATTAACTGGTTGCCAGTTCACGAAATCGTAAAAATTAAAGTTTAATTACACACGGGTGTAGCTCAACTGGTAGAGTGGCGGTCTCCAAAACCGTAGGCTGTGGGTTCGATTCCTACCACCCGTGCAAAATAGTAGATAAATGGCTAATAATAAAGTTGTCACTTATATTCAGGAAAGCTACGATGAGCTTATGCACAAGGTATCCTGGCCTACCTGGTCGGAATTGCAAGGCAGTGCCATTGTGGTTTCAGTCGCATCTCTGATCATCGCCATTATTGTTTTTGCGATGGATGAAGTGTTTCGCAACATCCTTATGCAGTTCTACAAACTCTTTTAAACCCTGCAGGTTTATTTACCTTAGATTAAATCAATAAATCGAGTATCAATCTCATTATCAGCATGACTGAAGTAACCAAAAAATGGTACGTGGTGAGGGCTATCTCCGGAAATGAGAAAAAGGTAAAACAATATCTCGAAAGCGAAATTGTTAACCATCATCTCGAAGATGCCATTTCACAGGTGCTTATTCCAACCGAAAAGGTTTATCTTATCCGGAATGGAAAGAAAGTAAGCAAGGAGCGGAACTATTTCCCGGGTTACGTTTTAATTGAGGCCACCCTTCTTGGTGAGGTTCCGCACATTATCAGGAATATTCCCGGAGTGCTGGGGTTCCTCGGTGCAAAAGGTGAAGCACATCCGCTGCGCCCTTCAGAAGTGAAACGCATCCTTGGTAAATTTGATGAGTTGTCGGAGCAGGGGGAAGAGGTGAATATCCCGTTTATCGTTGGTGAGACCGTTACTGTTATCGACGGACCTTTCAACAGTTTCAGCGGTGTAATTGAAGAGATCAATGAAGAAAAGAAAAAGCTTAAGGTGATGGTCAAGATTTTTGGACGTAAGACCCCGCTTGAGCTGAGTTTTATGCAAGTACAAAAAGAATAGCGATAGGTCGGCAGTGGAACAGGGCATGCCCTGTTCATACGATCCAACCAATTACAACTAAAATCAAACAGTAAAATGGCAAAAGAAGTTAGTGGAATAATCAAGCTTCAGATCAAAGGAGCAGCTGCAAATCCATCACCACCAATCGGGCCTGCATTAGGTGCCAAGGGTGTAAATATCATGGAGTTTTGTAAACAGTTCAATGCCCGTACCCAGGATAAGGCCGGGAAAATTATCCCTGTTATTATTACAGTTTACAGGGATAAATCATTTGACTTTATTGTAAAAACACCTCCCGTTGCTGTTCAATTGATGGAAGTTTCCAAAATCCAGAAGGGCTCCCCTGAGCCTAACAGGAATAAGGTAGCCTCAGTTTCCTGGGAACAGGTTCAGAAGATTGCTGAAGATAAGATGCCCGACCTGAATGCATTTACAATTGAATCTGCTACTAAAATGGTCGCAGGTACTGCACGCAGCATGGGAATTACAGTCACAGGTACGGCACCCTTCAAACGCTAAGAAATCCAACAATCGGTTGTTTAAAAGACCTCATTAACAACAATTTAATATAATAACAATGATAAAGCTGACAAAAAAGAGGAAGGTTGCCTTGTCAAAAATCGACAAGAATACCGTTTATTCGTTGGCGGATGCTGCTGCTCTTGTCAAAGAGATTAGCAATACAAAGTTTGACTCATCCGTTGATATCGATGTTCGTTTAGGGGTTGATCCCCGTAAAGCAAACCAGATGGTTCGTGGTATTGTGACGCTTCCTCACGGTACAGGTAAAACCATCCGCGTGCTTGTTCTTTGTACTCCTGACAAGGAAGAAGAGGCAATGCAGGCAGGTGCTGATTTTGTAGGATTGGATGATTATGTTGACAAAATCAAAAATGGCTGGACGGATGTTGATGTAATTATTACCATGCCCAGTGTTATGGCCAAGGTTGGTGCACTCGGACGAATCCTCGGACCAAGAGGATTGATGCCCAACCCAAAAACGGGGACTGTTACCATGGAGGTTGGAAAGGCCGTGAAAGAAGTAAAAGCGGGTAAAATTGATTTTAAAGTTGATAAGTTTGGTATCATCCACGCTTCTGTTGCAAAGGTTTCTTTTGAACAGGATAAAATTGTGGAAAATGCCAGGGAATTGATCAACACGATTATCAAACTGAAACCATCATCGGCAAAAGGTACTTATGTGAAAAGTATTTACATGTCCAGTACCATGAGCCCCAGCGTTCCGGTTGATCCTAAATCGGTCACCGCTTAACTATCGTAATCTGAGAGACAACAATCATGAAAAAAGAAGAAAAGACCCAGTTTATTGATTCTCTGGCAGAGCAGCTTAAAGGAGCAAACTCCTTTTATCTCACAGATACTTCTACCCTGAATGCGGCAACGACAAGCAGGCTAAGAAGAACCTGCTTCAAAAAGAACGTACAGCTGAAGGTGGTTAAAAATACTTTGTTACAAAAAGCCATGGAGCGTTCCGGTAAATCCTTCGAGGAGTTTTATCCGGTTCTCAACGGGCCAACCTCCATTATGTTTTCAGAGGTTGCCAATGATCCGGCAAAATTGATCAAGGAATTTCGTAAAGCCGCCCTCAAACCAAGCTTGAAAGGAGCTTATGTAGAGGAATGTATCTACCTTGGCGACAGCCAGCTTGATGTTCTGATCAGTGTCAAATCGAAATTCGAGTTGATCGGTGATCTGATTGGACTCTTACAGTCCCCGACAAACAATGTGATGTCAGCCTTACAGTCTGGCAGCAACAAACTTTCCGGGATCGTAAAGACCTTATCAGAAAAGCCAGAGTAATCAAACGTATAATTAGAAAATAATTTTAGTAATAACCGTTCCGAGAAACCGGAACACAAATAGTAACAAAAATGGCAGATTTAAAAGCTTTTGCAGAACAGTTAGTTAATTTGACAGTAAAAGAGGTTAACGAATTAGCAAAAATTCTGAAGGATGAGTACGGTATCGAACCAGCAGCAGCAGTAGCAGTATCTGCAGGTCCCGCCGCCGCAGCCGCAGCAGCAGAACCAGAAGAAAAGAGCACATTTGATGTGATTCTGAAAAATGCAGGACAGGCTAAGTTAGCAGTTGTTAAATTGGTAAAGGAACTGACAAGTCTTGGCTTAAAAGAAGCTAAGGAATTAGTGGATGCTGCACCCAAAGCTATTAAAGAAGGCGTTTCGAAAGACGAAGCTAACGCTTTAATGATTCAATTAAAAGAGGCTGGTGCAGAGGTTGAAATTAAGTAAGACAGTTTTTCTTATACCTTAATATAATCATAGATCTCTTCCAATGTGAAGAGGTCTATGATTTATTTATAAAAATTAATTTCAAACCTTCCTGCTTTGCGGGAATTAAATTTACCGACGTTGGCTTCAAAAAAAACCGAAAGAATTTGCTTTGGATCCACCAAGATCAAAGCTGTGTATCCTGATTTTCTTGATATTCAGGTAAAATCATTTCAGGATTTTTTCCAGCTGGAGACAAATCCCGAAAACAGGGTCAATGAAGGATTGTACAAGGTTTTTACGGAAAACTTCCCGATTTCAGATGCACGCAATAATTTCGTGCTCGAATTCCTGGATTATTTCATAGATCCCCCGCGCTATTCCATCGAGGAGTGTATCGAACGCGGTTTGACTTACAGTGTGCCATTGAAGGCAAAACTGAAGTTGTATTGTACTGACCCTGAGCATGAAGACTTTGAGACAATTATCCAGGATGTATATCTTGGAATGATTCCTTATATGACTCCCCGTGGTACTTTTGTTGTAAATGGTGCTGAACGGGTTGTTGTATCACAGTTACACCGTTCCCCTGGTGTGTTTTTCAGCACGAGTTTTCATGCAAACGGTTCTCAGTTGTATTCTGCCAGAATCATCCCTTTCAAAGGTTCATGGATTGAGTTTACAACCGATATAAACAACGTTATGTATGCTTATATCGACCGAAAGAAAAAATTACCGGTAACTACTTTGTTGCGTGCCATCGGATTTGAAACCGATAAGGATATCCTTGAGATTTTCGGCCTGGCACAGGAAATTAAAGTAAGCCGTACCGCCCTGAAACGCTTTGTCGGTTCTAAACTGGCCGCGAGGGTTGTTCGGGCCTGGATCGAAGATTTTGTTGATGAAGATACAGGTGAAGTCGTCTCCATTGAGCGTACCGAGGTGATTATTGAAAGAGAGACGATTCTCGAAAATGATCATATTGATCTGATTCTTGATGCCGGGATCAAGGCAATTCTTGTTCACAGAGAGGAAGCGCTGACCACTGACTATTCAATTATTTTCAATACGCTGCAGAAAGATCCTGCCAACTCTGAAAAAGAGGCGGTTGAGTTTATCTATCGCCAGCTGCGCAATGCCGAACCTCCCGATGAGGAGACTGCACGCGGAATTATCGAAAAATTGTTCTTTTCCGATAAACGTTATGACCTTGGTGATGTTGGTCGTTACAGGATCAACAGGAAACTGAACCTCTCGACACCTGTTGAGACAAAAGTACTTACCAAGGAAGATATTATTTCCATCATAAAATACCTGATCGAACTTGTCAACGCCAAAGCTGAGGTTGACGACATCGACCACTTGAGTAATCGTCGTGTCAGAACCGTTGGCGAGCAGCTGTTTAACCAATTCGGCGTCGGTCTTTCCAGGATGGCCCGTACCATCAGGGAGCGGATGAATGTGAGAGACAACGAGGTTTTCACACCCATGGATCTGATCAATGCCAAGACATTGTCGTCTGTTATCAATACTTTTTTTGGAACAAACCAGCTCTCTCAATTCATGGATCAAACAAATCCATTATCGGAGCTGACACACAAACGCAGAATTTCAGCACTCGGACCCGGTGGTCTTTCACGTGAGCGCGCCGGATTCGAAGTCCGTGACGTTCACTATACCCACTATGGCCGCTTGTGTACCATCGAAACACCTGAAGGACCCAATATCGGGCTGATCTCCTCTCTTTGTGTTTATGCCAAGATTGACAAACTCGGTTTTATCGAAACACCTTATCATAAAGTTGTTGACGGCCGTGTGACACTTGAAGAAAATCCAACTTACCTTACTGCTGAGGAAGAAGAACACAAAATCATCGGGCAGGCAACTACACCGATGGATGATGTTGGAAATTTCAGTGAGGAGAAAGTTAAGGTACGTTACCTGGCTGATTATCCTATTATTGAAAAAACCAAGGTTGACCTTGTTGACATTGCGCCTAACCAGATCGCCTCCATCGCAGCATCTCTCATCCCGTTTTTGGAACATGATGATGCTAACCGTGCCCTCATGGGTTCGAATATGATGCGCCAGGCTGTTCCGTTGTTAAACCCTGAAGCTGCCCTCGTTGGCACGGGCATTGAAGATGATGTTGCCCATGACTCACGGGTGCTGATCAATGCTGAAGGTGATGGAATTGTAGAGTATGTTGATGCCAATCAGATTATTATCAAATACAACCGTGATGAAAAAGAACGGCTTGTGAGTTTTGATGAGGATTCGAAAAGTTATACGCTTACCAAATTTGCCCGTACAAACCAAAATACCTGCGTAAATCTTCGCCCGATTGTAAGAAAAGGCGACAAGGTCAGCAAGGGAATGGTTTTGTGCGAAGGATACGCAACCAAAGATGGCTCCCTGGCACTTGGACGTAACCTGATGGTTGCATTCATGCCATGGAAAGGTTACAATTTTGAGGATGCTATCGTAATTTCCGAGAAAGTACTCAAAGAAGATATCTTCACATCAATTCACATTGAAGAGTTTACCCTTGAGGTTCGCGACACAAAACGTGGCGTTGAAGAGCTCACGAATGATATCCCCAACGTCAGCGCCGAAGCCACAAAGGATCTTGATGAAAATGGTTTGATCAGGATTGGTGCAGAGGTGAGTGAAGGTGACATCCTGATTGGTAAGATTACACCAAAAGGGGAGAGTGATCCTACACCGGAAGAGAAACTGCTTCGTGCCATTTTCGGTGATAAAGCCGGAGATGTTAAAGATGCATCGCTGAAGGCACCTCCTTCCATGAAGGGTGTTGTTATCGATAAAAAACTCTTTTCAAGAATCATCAAAGACCGTAAGGCCAAGGCCCGCGAAAAGGATGATATCAAAAAACTGGACGATGAGTACCACAAGGAAGTTGATAAACTCAGGGTTAAACTTGTTGAAAAACTCAATGTGCTTGTAAGTGGCAAGGTATCGCAGGGTGTCTATAATAATTTCAAACAGGAGGTCATTGCAAAAGGAGCCAAATTCCAGACCAAGAGTTTAATGGATATTGATTACCTGAATGTTAACCCCAATAAATGGACAACTGACAAGGAGAAAAATGATCTTGTTAAAACCCTTATAAATAACTTTATCATCAAATTTAAAGAGATTTTAGGGGTCCATAACCGTAAGAAGTTTGTAGCTGTTGTCGGCGATGATCTGCCCGCCGGTATTGTTCAGATGGCAAAAGTCTACATTGCCAAAAAGCGCAAACTGAAAGTCGGAGATAAAATGGCAGGACGCCATGGAAACAAGGGTATTGTAGCCCGCATCCAGCGTGAAGAAGACATGCCTTTCCTTATTGACGGTACCCCTGTTGATGTTGTGTTAAACCCGCTTGGTGTTCCTTCCCGTATGAACCTTGGTCAGATTTACGAAACCATCCTCGGATGGGCAGGTAAAAAACTTGGTCTTCGTTTCAATACACCGATCTTCGATGGCGCTACCATTGACCAGATCAATGAATACCTTGATAAAGCTGGTTTACCCCGTAACGGTAAGGTTTATCTGCATGATGGTTTATCCGGCGAGCGCTTTGATCAGCCCACCACGGTTGGTTTCATCTACATGCTGAAACTGCATCACATGGTTGATGATAAAATGCATGCCCGTTCGATCGGTCCATATTCCCTGATTACCCAGCAGCCACTCGGTGGTAAGGCACAATTCGGAGGTCAGCGTTTTGGTGAGATGGAAGTCTGGGCACTTGAAGCCTTCGGCGCTGCCAATATTCTGCTTGAAATTCAGACAGTTAAGTCTGATGATGTAATTGGCCGTGCAAAAGCGTATGAGACGATTGTCAAAGGTGAGTCGATGCCAACACCAGGTATTCCTGAATCATTCAATGTTTTGGTTCATGAATTGCGTGGATTGGGATTGAGCCTTTCCTTTGATTAACGGCCGGGGCGATATTTCGCCATCTATTGTTGTGAATTTTCTGTTTTTGGTTTTCAATCGAAATATAAAATAATATGGCTTACAGAAAAGAGGGTCAGGTAAACAGCAGCTTTTCAAGGATTACGATTAGCCTTGCTTCCCCTGAAAAGATCCTCGAGATGTCGAGTGGTGAGGTTTTAAAGCCTGAGACCATCAACTACAGGACATACAAACCTGAACGCGACGGGCTGTTCTGCGAACGCATTTTTGGCCCGGTAAAGGACTGGGAGTGCCATTGCGGAAAGTACAAACGTATTCGCTATAAGGGGATTGTTTGTGACCGTTGTGGTGTGGAAGTAACCGAAAAGAAGGTCAGACGTGAACGAATGGGTCATATTCAGCTTGTTGTGCCTGTTGCCCACATCTGGTTTTTCAGGTCACTTCCGAATAAAATCGGATCACTGCTCGGGTTGCCAACCAAAAAGCTTGAGGCAATCATCTACTACGAAAAGTACGTCGTTATCAACCCTGGGATTAAACTGGCTGATGGGGTTAACTACCTTGATTTCTTATCAGAAGAAGAGTACTTCGACATCATGGATAAACTTCCCCAGGAAAATCAATACCTGGATGAGTCTGATCCTAATAAATTTGTTGCCAAGATGGGTGCTGATGCGTTGTGTGAATTACTGGCGCGCCTCGACCTTGACAAGGAGTCTTATGATCTCCGCGTAAAAGCCAACACCGAAACTTCCCAGCAACGTAAAGCTGAGGCGCTTAAACGTCTTCAGGTCTTTGAATCATTCAGGGACGGGCAGAAACGTCTGGAAAACCGCCCTGAGTGGATGATTGTTAAAGTAGTGCCGGTTATTCCACCTGAGCTGCGGCCTTTGGTGCCACTGGATGGGGGACGTTTTGCAACCTCCGACCTGAATGATCTTTACCGTCGGGTTATTATTCGCAACAACAGGTTAAAACGACTGATAGAGATAAAGGCGCCGGATGTAATTCTCAGGAATGAGAAGCGAATGCTCCAGGAAGCTGTTGATTCATTGTTTGATAATTCCAGAAAAGCGAGCGCAGTAAAAACTGAGTCAAACCGTGCCCTCAAATCCTTATCAGATAGTCTGAAGGGAAAACAAGGCCGTTTCCGCCAGAATTTGCTTGGTAAACGTGTTGACTATTCAGGCCGTTCGGTTATCGTGGTCGGACCGGAGTTGAAATTGAATGAATGCGGTTTGCCAAAAGAGATGGCATCCGAATTATATAAACCGTTCATCATCAGGAAAATGCTGGAACGCGGGATCGTAAAAACCGTGAAATCAGCAAAGAAAATTGTGGACCGGAAGGATCCGGTTGTTTGGGATATCCTTGAAAATATCCTGAAGGGACATCCGGTGATGTTAAACCGTGCTCCAACCCTTCACCGCCTTGGTATTCAGGCGTTTCAGCCAAAACTGATCGAGGGAAAGGCAATCCAGCTGCATCCACTCGTTTGTACGGCTTTCAATGCCGACTTTGACGGTGACCAGATGGCTGTACACGTTCCTTTGGGAAATGCGGCCATCCTCGAAGCCCAGTTGCTGATGCTTGCATCCCACAACATTCTGAATCCTGCAAATGGTGCCCCGGTGACTGTTCCCTCACAGGACATGGTTCTTGGGTTATATTATATGACCAAAGCACGCAAAAGCGATAGTGTTTTGAAAGTGAAGGGTGAAGGCATGACATTCTATTCTTCGGAAGAGGTTATCATTGCCTACAATGAAAAGGCAGTTGATCTTCATGCTATTATAAAAGTTCGTCACTCCTACATGGAAAATGGGGAGCGTGTTTCCAAGATCTTAGAAACTACTGTTGGCCGTATCCTGTTTAACCGGGTTGTTCCTGAGGAGTATGGTTATATCAATGCATTGCTGACAAAAAAATCACTGCGTGACATCATCGGCCAGATTCTGAAAAAGACAGGAACCGCTAAAACTGCGAAGTTCCTCGACGACATCAAGGATCTTGGATTCAAGATGGCTTTTCAGGGTGGTTTGTCTTTCAACCTCGATGATGTTATCGTTCCTGCCATCAAGGAATCGCTTGTGGCTGATGCCCGTGCCGAGGTAGAAGAGGTAGTGAACAGCTACAACATGGGTTACATCACAAACAATGAGCGTTACAATCAGATCATTGATATCTGGACCCATGCAAATTCTCAGCTGACAGTTTCACTGATGAACCAGCTGATTAATGACAAACAGGGATTCAACTCTGTTTATATGATGCTTGACTCAGGTGCCCGTGGTTCCAAAGAGCAGATTCGTCAGCTTTCCGGGATGCGTGGTTTGATGGCCAAACCTCAGAAATCAGGTGCCGGTGGCGGAGAAATTATTGAAAACCCGATCCTCTCGAACTTTAAAGAAGGACTGTCGGTTCTCGAGTACTTTATCTCAACCCACGGTGCCCGTAAGGGTCTTGCCGATACCGCGCTGAAAACTGCAGATGCAGGGTACCTTACCCGCCGGCTTGTTGATGTTTCCCAGGATGTGATTATCTCCGAAGAAGATTGCGGAACCCTCCGTGGATTGACCATCACAGCACTCAAGAAAGCTGAAGAAGTTGTTGAGTCACTGTATGATCGTATTCTCGGACGTGTTTCGTTACATGATATCCATCATCCGCATACCGGCGATCTGATCATCGCTGCCGGGAGTGAGATTACCGAAGAAATTGGCTATATTATTGACAATTCCCCGCTTGAAGGTGTTGAGATCCGTTCGGTATTAACCTGCGAATCGAAGAAAGGTGTTTGTGCCAAGTGTTATGGCCGAAACCTGGCCACCGGAAGCATGGTACAAAGAGGAGAAGCCGTAGGTGTTATTGCCGCCCAGAGTATCGGTGAGCCTGGTACCCAGCTTACCTTGCGTACGTTCCACGTCGGCGGTGTGGCTGGTGTGAACATTGCCAGCGCTTCACGCATTGAGGCAAAATATGACGGCATTCTTGAAATTGATGAACTCAGGTCAGTTGATTATATCAGCGAAGCTGGGGAAAAATATGAAATTGTGATCGGTCGTTCCGCAGAAATGAGGATCGTTGATAAGAATACGAGGATCGCATTGACTTCTGCTCATATTCCTTACGGGGCTAAATTGTTTTTCCATGATGGCGATGCTGTAAAAAAAGGTCAGCTGATCAGCGACTGGGATCCTTACAATGCAGTCATCCTTTCAGAAGTACCAGGAAAGGTCAGTTTTGAAAGCATCATTGAAAATGTTACTTTCCGTGTTGAATCAGATGAGCAAACCGGCTATCACGAGAAAGTTGTTATTGAATCACGTCAGAAAGCCAAAAATCCGGCGATTAATATACTTTCAGCATCGGGTGAGATTGTCAAGATTTATGACATCCCGGTAGGCTCCCACATCAATGCTGAAGATGGTGCCAAGATCAAGGCAGGTGAAATTCTTGTGAAAATTCCAAGGGCCATCGGCAAAGCCGGTGACATCACCGGAGGTCTTCCCCGTGTTACAGAGCTTTTTGAAGCACGTAACCCCTCTGATCCTGCTGTCGTTTCTGAAATTGACGGTGTGGTTTCCTTCGCAAAGAAACTTAAGCGTGGTAACCGTGAGGTAATCATCACATCCAAGACCAACGAAGAAAAACGTTACCTGGTGCCCACTTCCAAACAAATTTTGGCACAGGAAAATGACTACGTCAGGGCTGGTACAGCTTTGTCTGACGGCGCGTTGACACCAAGCGACATCCTTGCGATCAAAGGCCCGATGAAGGTTCAGGAGTATATCGTGAATGAAATTCAGGAGGTTTACCGTTTACAGGGTGTGAAGATCAACGATAAGCATTTTGAGACCATTGTGCGTCAGATGATGCGCAAAGTCGAAGTGGAAGATCCGGGCGATTCCCGCTTCCTCGAAGGTGAATTGATCAACAAGATCGATTTCCAGGAAGAAAATGACTGGATTTACGGAAAAAAAGTTGTTGAAGATCCGGGCGATTCCTCCACATTAAAGGCTGGCCAGATCATCAGTGCCAGGAAGTTGAGGGATGAGATATCCATGCTTAAACGTAAAGACAAGAAGCTGGTTGATGCACGTGATGCAAAACCTGCAACTGCTTTCCAGATTTTGCAGGGAATCACCCGCGCTTCGTTACAGACCAAGAGCTGGATATCGGCTGCTTCGTTCCAGGAAACAACCAAGGTGTTGACACAGGCTGCCATCAATGCCCGTCAGGATGATTTGATGGGATTGAAGGAAAATGTAATTGTGGGACATCTTATCCCGGCCGGAACTGGTCTGCGTGAATATGAGAACTTAATCGTAGGTAGCAAGGAAGAGTATGAAATCCTGCTTGCCTCTAAGGAAGAGTAACATAAAATTAAGGTTATGCAAGATAATAAGATTCAAAATAATCAGATCAATATTGAAATTTCAGATGAAGTAGGTGAAGGCATATATTCAAACCTTGCCATCATCACACATTCACCGTCGGAGTTTATTGTTGATTTTGTTAAAATGATGCCGGGTGTTCCGAAAGCAAAGGTGAAATCACGGATTATACTCACGCCGCAGCATGCCAAAAGGCTCTACAAGGCCCTGAAGGAAAATGTGGCAAAGTATGAGGCCATCCATGGAGAGATCAAGGATGCACAGGGTGAGATCGCCTATAATTTCCCGGTACCCACGGCACAGGCATGAATTGCTGCCCGTTACCTTAGACAGAGTAATGGGGTATGAGAATTAACTGAACTGCAGGAATGTAAATTCCTGCAGTTTTTTTATTCCTGGAATTTCCTGAGGTTTTCTTCAAGGCCCTGGGTGGCTGTCTTTTCCTTTATTGCCATTTCGATGGCCACTTTTTCATATTTCACCGCTTCGGATTTATTGCCAAGTTTAAACATGAGATTGGCGTAGGTGTCGTTGTTCTCCGAAGTGCTTTTGTGTTGAATCGATTTTTTTGCCCAATCGGATGCTTTCTCAAGATACTTTGGTTCTGTGGTGATCTGGGAAAAATGAGAGGCCATCCTGTTAAGCATGATGTAATCATCGGCGAAGTATGTATCAACTCCGGAGATGGCCAGCTGGATAAATTTATCAGTTTCCGACTTCATCTGATACATATTGAGATCACCTGAAAAGATCACCTTATCTGCACCGGCAAATCCGGAATTTTTGATTTTTTGTTTGAGCTGGTTGTAGCTCTCCTGCGAAAAAGACCTGCTCCGGCTGTTGTTCACAAGTGACTGCAGGAACACATTTGAGATTTTAGCAGTAACGGAGTCTGTGGTGTACAGTTTTTCATAATCTTTCTGGTGACTGACTAAATAGCCAAACTCCCTGGAATCCATGTCAGTGACAAATAAATAAATCATCGCCCAGTTGTCACGGTTCAGTAAATCGGCATCTTTTTGGGCTGCAAAGTATTGCTGAAGTGGTTCATTGATTGGCATATAGGCGCCCTGGAGGCGATCCAGGTATTTCATGATGAATTTCGGATCGCGGTTCCCTTTCTGGAACTGAAGCAAACAGTCGTTAAATCCTTCTCCAGGGGTTAATGCAATTTGTCCCATGGTAAGATAATCCTGTATTAGCTGTGGGGCTCCAACCCGTTTGTGGATCATTACTCCGTCAGATCTGATAAAAAGCAGGGTAGGGTAGGCTTTGATCTGGTAAACCTGTGCAAGTTGTATGCCTTCTCCCTTCTCCATGTCGAAATGAGCACAAATAAAGGATTTATTGTAATAATCTGCAATGGTATCTTTTGTAAACATATTGGCGGCCACCCATTTACAAGGTCCGCACCAGCTTGTATATGCATCCAGGAAGATCAGTTTATTTTCAACTTTGGCCTGTTTCAGAATATCCTGCCAGGGTTTTTCAATGAAGGTAATTGATCGGTTCTGCCCTGCAACATTGAAATAGATAACAGAAAGCAGGATTGTTATTACAGTGAACTTATTTTTCATACTCTCTTAATTACTTTGATTACGATTTATTGGCAAAGAAAAGGCGAAGTTACCACCATATATTTGTATTTTTAGCAAAAATTTCAAAAAGCGTTGACGGAGGAATCTTTTGAAATCGTTATCATCGGAGCGGGGCGCCTTGCTACACACCTGGGACTCGCGTTTTTCCGGAAAGGACTGAAGGTTGCCCAGGTTTACAACCGGACTGCTGATAAGGGGCAAAAACTGGCTAAGAAGTTAGGGGCATCTTTCATTAATGATCTCAGTGAGGTAACATTGAGTGCCGATCTGTATTTTCTGGCAGTTTCCGACTCTGTTCTTGAGGATCTTTCATCCAGGCTGCGTTTAAGGGACAAATTAGTGGTCCACTCTTCCGGAACCATGGGAATGGAAATACTTACTCCAATTTCATCGAATATCGGCGTATTCTATCCGGTTCAGACATTTTCACACAATAAAAGGATCAACTTCAGGAAAGTACCTGTGTGTATTGAAGGTAACACGAAATTTTCAGTAGAACAATTGGAGATCCTCGCAGGTAAAATTACCGACAGCGTACATTATCTCAATAGTGATAAGCGAAGGATACTTCATCTGGGAGCTGTTTTTGCTTCTAATTTTACTAATTTTCTTTACGCAGTTACAGAGGAGCTGTTGCTTGCTCACGATATCCCGCTTACCTTCCTTGAGTCGCTTATCTTAAAAACGGCCATGAATGTCAGGCAGGGAAAGTTGATTACCAGTCAAACCGGACCCGCTGTGAGGGGCGATGACAAGGTACTGGATAAACATCGCATGATGCTGGCTGATCATCCTGAATATCTGGCAATTTACAACCTGATTTCTGACAATATCATCAAACATAAATTGTTACATGGCAAATTATAAGGAGCACCTGGTACACATCAATACCTTCATCTTTGATTATGACGGGGTCTTGACGGATGGAAGTGTTATTACAACGAATGAAGGTGATGCCTATCGGATCTCCAATGTGAAGGATGGCTATGCACTTCAGCTTGCAACAAAAAAAGGCTATCGGGTTGCGATCATTTCAGGTGCCAGGTCGGAATCGATGATGCACCGTCTGAAAGCATTGCAAATCAGCGACATATTCCTTGGGGTTGAAAAGAAGATTTTAATTTACAGGGAGTACCTGCAAGCGAATAACCTGAAACCTGAGCAGGTACTTTATATGGGAGATGATATTCCCGACTATGAGGTGATGCTTGAGGCAGGAATATCTGCCTGTCCGGCGGATGCAGCTGAGGAAATTAAATCAGTTGCAAAATATATTTCCCATTTTAACGGAGGAAAAGGGTGTGTTCGCGATGTGATCGAGCAGGTAATGAAAGTACAGGGGAAATGGATGACGGATGATGCCTGCCATTGGTAGTTCAAAATCAACCATCAAAATCATAAGACAAAATAAGTGCTGAACATGGGGCATGGTGTTACTGTTGTATTAAGGTCGCTTTCACAACTTATCAGACTTCCCAATGTGCTGATAATCATTTTGACACAATTGCTGATACGGTATTGTATCATGCAACCGTATCTGTATGCTGACATGCCTGGTCTGATTTCACCACTGCCTGATTTTCTTATTCTTATTTTGGTTACTGTCCTCATAGCTGTTGCGGGATACATGATCAACGACTATTTTGATGTTAAGGTTGACACCATTAACCGTCCGGATCGGCTGGTGGTTAACAGATTGATAAGTGGCAAGGCCATCATTAAGCTGCATATCATCCTGAACGCACTTGCAATTATGCTGGGATTTTACCTGGCATGGCGGATAAAAGCGATCAGCTTTGGGTTTATTTTTCCGCTCATTTCAGGGTTGCTTTGGATTTATTCAGCGAAATATAAACGTGTGCTTTTCTGGGGCAATTTCATCGTTTCAGGGCTTTCGGCCTTTGTGATCATGATAGTCTGGTTATTTGAGTTCTTCTGGCTTCGTATGGATACTGTTCAGTTTGTCGCCACAATTATTGATATTCGCTGGGTTACTTACCTTATCATCGGATATTCAGCCTTTGCATTTTTAATCTCCATGGTGCGTGAAATCATCAAAGATCTCGAAGATGCTGAAGGGGATAAATCGGTTGGTTGTAATACATTACCGCTTGTGGTGGGGATAAAATACACCCATTTGGTGATAGCCGGGATCCTTCTTCTTACAATGATGCTGCTTGGCTATGCCCAGGCAATTTTGTATCGCCTTGGCATGTACATGGCCTTTTGGTATTTTATCTACACTGTGCAGGCAGGCTCGGTGTATTTTTTCATCAAGCTTTTTCTGGCCGGCGGCAAACAGGATTATCACTTTCTCAGCAGCCTGTGTAAACTGATCATGGTTGCAGGCATTCTCTCAATGCAAATAATATTTATAAGCAACTGACCCATGATGACTGATGATCCGCTGGCAGGAAGGAAAATCATCCTGGCATCCCAATCTCCGCGCCGCCAGTATCTTTTAAAAGAACTGGGGTTTAACTTTGAGGTGACTGAAATAGATGTCAGGGAGGTTTATCCCGCCGGCCTGTCTGCGTCAGAGATAGCAGTTTACCTGGCAGAACTTAAATCATCGGCTTTTGAGGATTCAGGGTTGAATGAAAATTCGATTCTGATCACAGCCGATACGATTGTTGTACTTGGACAGGAGATTCTGGGGAAGCCGACAAATTACATCGAAGCATATGACATGCTTCAGAAACTTTCGGGGCGCAAACATGATGTGATCACTGCCGTCTGTATCAGGTCAACAAAGAAAAAACGGGTTTTTCATGTGCTCTCCTCAGTCTGTTTTAAAGAACTCAGCCGCAGGGAGATTGAGTATTATATCGACCATTATAAACCGTATGATAAAGCCGGTGGATATGGAATTCAGGAATGGATCGGTTATATCGGGATCAATAAAATTGAAGGTTCGTTTTTCAATGTGATGGGGCTTCCTGTGAAGGAGCTCTATGAAGAACTGCTGGAGTTTTAAATTTACCACAATAGACACAATAGGGCACAATAGAAAGTCACATTAGAATTGTTGATGAATTGCAATCGAAGGACAATACAATTTCATTTTTTACTATTGTGTTTTTCTAATGTGCCCTACTGTGCCTATTGTGGTGATATAACGGTTCCTGCGCACCTGCACTCACTCGAATCGCTGATGGCCTTCAACGAAATATCGTCAATAAAATAGAAGGTTGATTTAAATAACGAATCGTTTGCAGACCGTGTTTGAATATTCCAGAATTCATCACGGGTTGAAAAGTCGCCGATCGTCAGCAGCCTTTCATTGCCTTTTGCCTTGTAAATCCCGTTGATACACATCCAGTGATCCTCATCTACCAGGTAAATACCCGTGGAAAGAGGGGTGTAAGGAAGCTTCATTTTGTGTGCATTTGCTGATTTGACCTGGGTTGCCGAAAGCAGCGCCCCCAATTCCCTGAACGCATAATCAGCCTTGCCGAGACTTACAAATGCCTTGATACAGTATAGTTGTCCGGAAATAAGTGTCGTATCCAGCTGTGTCTGAATATATTCAAAAAATTCATTCCTGTTCAGATTGTAGAACTGCAAGCCTGCATATCCCGTGCCGGCATGGGGTACCTGTCCGCCTTTTTTGTTGAATTCGGTACCGTAATCCAAACCGGTTGAGCACTCATTGAAATAATCCGGAGTGGCAGTGTTTGGGCTGACCCAGAAGCTGGCCATGCTTAACTGTCCGGGCTTGACGGGGCATCCGCTCTTCTCTTCGAACCCGGGATTCCTTACCAGGTTTTGAGAGAACATCAAAGCAGGGATTAACATCAGGAGTGCTGCAATACATCGGATCATGGCTCGGTTTTGAATAATAACCCCTCAAAGCTACTGGATTTATTCCTAATTTTGCAATACTTTTTTAATGCCAGAATTTTGTTGAACATGAATGAAAAACCCCTGATCCTGATCACCAACGATGATGGTGTGAAAGCTCCCGGTATCCGGGCATTGATCAATTATATCCGGCCTTTTGGCCGGGTGGTTGTCGTGGCTCCTGATCGCCCGCAGTCAGGAACTGCCCACGCAGTAACCATTGCCCACCCTTTACGGTTAGAACTTCTTTCACAGGAGGAGGATTATGAAGAGTATTGCTGCAACGGAACACCTGCGGATTGTGTGAAACTGGCTTTTAAAATTGTCATGCGCCGCCGTCCTGATTTTCTTTTCTCCGGCATTAATCATGGCACGAATGCTTCCATCAACATCATCTATTCCGGCACGATGGCAGCTGTTCTGGAGGGTGCCCTGGCCGGAGTTCCTTCCGTTGGGTTTTCACTGAATAACTATAAACACAGCGCTGATTTCGGGCCATGCGGGGAGTTTGTCAAATCAATAGCCTCCAACGTCATCCGTCACGGGTTACCTGAAGGAGTATGTCTGAATGTTAACATACCCGATGTTCCTGAAGGAAAAATCATGGGAATAAAACTTTGCCGGCAGGCAGCAGGCACCTGGCAGGAGGATTTCGATGAACGCGAAGATCCGAATGGAAGAAAGTACTACTGGATGAAAGGGGTGTATGTGCACACTGGCAAAGGTGAAGATACTGATCAATGGGCCGTTGAAAACAATTTTATTGCGGTGGTACCTGTACAGTTTGACCTTACGGCCAACAAGGCGCTGGAGTCATTAAAAAGCAGGTTTTAATGCGCTATTATCTGATTGCCGGCGAAGCGTCTGGCGACCTTCATGCTTCAAATCTGATGAAAGAATTGAAATTGCAGGACCCTGCGGCAGTGTTCCGGGCCTGGGGTGGTGATTTGATGCAAAACCAGGGAGCAGATCTCGTGAAACATTACCGTGATCTGGCATATATGGGATTTGCTGAAGTAGTGTCGCATTTGCCTGCAATACTCCGTAACTTCAGGCTTTGCGAGAAAGATCTGCGCTCATATCATGCGGATGTATTGATACTTGTCGATTATCCCGGGTTTAATCTTCGCATGGCAAAGTTTGCCAAACAACATGGAATCCGCGTGTTTTACTATATCTCTCCGCAACTCTGGGCCTGGCACTCTTCGAGGGTGAAATCAATCAAAAAATGGGTGGATAAAATGTTTGTCATTCTTCCTTTTGAGAAGGAATTCTACGCTCGCTATGGTTATGATGTTGATTTTCATGGTCATCCTTTGTTGGATGTGATCAATGATGACATGAAAACTACAGGACGAACGGAGTTTCTTACGTTAAATTCCCTGCCTGACCGGCCTTTGATTGCCCTCCTCCCAGGAAGCAGAAAGATGGAGATAGAAGAGACACTGAAGGTGATGGTTTTAGTGAGTTCCACGTTCAAGGATTATAATTTTGTGATTGCCGGTGCTCCGTCAATCAGCATTGATTTTTATAAAAAAATCCTTCAGCATACCGATATCCGGGTAGTAACGAACCAAACGTATGCCCTGTTAAGTCATTCGTCAGCAGCCATAGTTACTTCCGGTACGGCCACTCTCGAAGCTGCTTTAATTGGTGTTCCGCAGGTGGTATGCTATCGTGGAAATGCGCTTTCATACATGATTGCCCGCAGGCTGGTGAACGTAAAATATATTTCACTGGTAAACCTTATCTGCGGCAGATTGGTTGTTCCGGAATTGATCCAGCAGCAATTTAATCGTAAAAATCTGGAAGAAGCCCTTGGCTCACTGGTTGAACCCGGAGTTGCCAGGAGTAAGGTTCTCGAGGGCTACCAGGAATTGAGACAGCAGCTGGGCGGCAGCGGTGCTTCCGCCCGGGTTGCAAAAAAAATGATACAATATTTGACACAAAACTAAGTTTTTCCCATTCAATCCAGCTATTATGAAATTTGTAAAACCAGTTTTTCTCCTTTTTGCCTGTTTATCTGTTTTTATTGCAGGTAATTCCCAGACAGCCCCTCAAAAGAAAACCGGAAGCCAGCAAAAAGTTGTCAGGCTCAACCCGGTGAAGGTCGATACCACCGATCCGAATAAGAAGGCGCTCAATAAATTTTCGAAGGATAAAATGTTTAATGTCAATACGCCTCCGCAACCCATGAAGCCGGAAGAGGTTCGTGCCTTGGGTTTCTACAATGACGGATCCAAAAAAGGGAAAGCCGGCAATTATGATGGTGCCATTCAGGACTTCACCCGGTCGCTCGACTTGTGGAAGAATGCCAATACCTTTGTGAAACGCGGATATGCTTATATGATGGTCGGAAATTATGGTGCAGCCATCAGCGATGCCACTGAAGCATTGAAAATTCAGAATACCTATCCCAATGCCTTTTTTATCAGAGGTCTTGCCAGGTATGAAACCGGCGATTTCAAGTCGGCAAAACAGGATCTGGATATTTTTCTTGATACGGACCGTTCCAATGCAATCGCCTTTAATTACATGGCTGCAATAACATTCATGAACCAGGATTACAAAGGTGCACTGGAAAACTACAATGAAGTAGTCAAACTGGACCCAAAATATCCTGATATTTACACCAACCGGGGTATGATGCGGCATTATAACCAGGATTTCAAGGGTGCTATTCAGGATTATAATGAGGCATTGAAAATTGATCCGAAAAATGCGACAGCCTACAACAACCGTGGTGCTGCAAAAATGATGCTGAAAGAACTTGATGCCGCCATGGCCGATTTTAACAAAGCAATCAGCCTGAATGAGAAATATGCCGATGCTTTCGACAACCGGGGCAGGGTTAAACAGGCGTTGGGAGATACCGACGGTGCCTGTGCCGACTGGCAGCTGGCCTTGTCGTACGGACTTACCGCATCGAGAGACCTGATTGTTAAGTTTTGCAAATAAGCGACGTACTGGTCTTCAATGAATTTGTTCCTGATTAAAAGAATCCTTTTTTTGCCATTTATCCTGGTGGTGTTTTATACTTCTCATGCCCAAAAAACAACTCAGAAGGATCTGATCACCTCAGGAATTACGAAAGCAAAACTTGGCAATTACAGGGAGGCAATCAAAGATTTCGACAAGGCAGTTGCACTTGATTCTTCGGAGGCAGAGCCCTATTACAACCGGGGCATTGCCCGGAGTGAGTTAAAGGATTATGATGGTGCCATCAGTGATTTCAGCATGGTTATCAAACTTAAGCCTGCCTATCCTGAACCATATTACAACCGTGGATTGGCAAGGGATTACATGAAAGATTACATGGGAGCCATCAGGGATTACAATATTGCCATTTCCCTGAAAGCTGATTATTATGACGCCTACCACAACAGTGGACTTGCAAAGTTCGACCTTGGGAATTACGGAGAGGCGATCAAGGACTTCTCAAGGGCCCTCGGATATAAGCCTGATTTTGCAGAAGCATTTTACAACCGGGGGCTTTGCCTGTTCAATTTGCATGATCTTGCTGGTGCAATTAAGGATTTTAATGAGGCGATAAAACTTGATACCACTCAGTTTGAATATTATGCAAGCCGGGGTGCAGCCAGGGCTGCCGGGCAAGAATATGACGATGCAGTAACCGATTTTTTAGTGGCCCTTTCGATCAATAAAGAGGATCTCAATTCCCGGATGAATCTGGCCCTGGCTTATTTGTACCTTAAACGTTACATGGAAGCCATAGCAGAATATGACCAGCTCATCTATTCCAATCCTGCCGATGCGGAGGCATTTGCAAACAGGGGAGTGGCATGGCATTACCTTGCCGAAAAGGATGCCGCCTGTGAAGACTGGCGAATGGCTTCATCATTTGGGTCTGAAAAAGCAAAAAATTATTTGTTGAAATTTTGTGAGTAATTGGTGCATCACCTTTTGATTCTTTCCTGATTAAGCAGGTAGAAAAAGGCGATGCATTATGAACGCATGGAGACCCATTCCACTGCTCAGGCTGTCGATGCCTTTTGCAGCAGGAATCATTGCAGAAGAATACATCGGGTCATTTCCGGCGTATAAAATCTGGCTGACAGTCATTCTTTCAGTCATGATTTTGCTGATGCAATTTCTGCCGAAAGTCATCAGCAACTACCGGTTCCGAATCATATACGGGGTGATCTGCAATCTGTTTTTATTGGTTGCCGGATATGAAATTGCCTGCAACCACCGACCGGCAAATGATCCGGATTATCTTGGAAAATGTTGCGACAGTTTGTTTATTGCGGCCATTGCGGAGCCACCTGCTGCCAATGGAAAAGTGACAAAGGCCATCGTTAATGTGTTGTTTCGTTCAGAAAATGGATGCTGGAAAAGAACTTACGGCAATGCCGTGTGCTACCTGAAATTCAGACAGGATTCAGCCAGCCTGCACTTTGGTGATCATGTTTTACTCTGTGCTGTATTTACAGAGATTCGCGACAATTCAAATCCGCATTCATTCAACTATTCGAGCTACCTGGCGAATAAAGGAATCACGCACCGGGTGTTTGCCGAATCTTATTGCTGGAAACCGATAAGGCTGCCTCCTGCAGGGATTATCAGGAAAGCAGCATTTGAGGTTCGTGACCGGTTGCTTGACATCCTGCGCGACAACCATGTTAAGGGCAGGGAATTCGCAGTAGCTGCGGCACTGCTGCTTGGTTATGTTGACGATATTGACGCTGAACTGCGGAAAGACTACGCTGCAACGGGAGCCATGCATATTCTCTCCGTTTCCGGAATGCATGTTGGCATTATCTATATCTTCCTTGAATTTTTACTCGGATTCCTCAACAAAAACAAGTTGGGTCGATTGTTAAAGGCAATCCTTCTGCTGGGTTTTATCTGGTTTTATGCGATGATTACCGGACTGTCACCGTGTGTTTTAAGATCGGCTGCAATGCTCAGTCTTCCGATTATAGGCAAATCCTTTAACCGATCCCCCAACATGTATAACATCATTGCCGCTTCCGTGGTGTTCATCCTGGCTATGGACCCGTTCCTCATCCGGGATGTAGGGTTTCAGCTTTCCTACCTGGCGGTGACAGGCATCGTGGTGTTATATAAACCCATTTATGATATTTATATTACGTCAGCCTGGTTTCCTGATAAATTATGGTCAATCCTTGCAGTGTCACTGGCTGCCCAGGTTGCAACCCTGCCCATCACCCTCTACACGTTTCACCAGTTTCCCAACTATTTCATGGTGACAAACATATTCGTTGTACCCCTGTCCAGCCTGATTATTTATATCGGAATACTTGCATTTGTAACCGGCACTATTCCCATACTTTCTGCACTGGTAGCAAAATTGCTGATTTTTCTCATCTGGTCGCTGAACTCAATCATTCATTTTATTGAGCAACTGCCATATTCCACCATCAGTGGAGTTTATATTTCTGCCCCGGAGATGTTCATGCTGTACGTCATTATTGCCTCGGCATTTTTATTCCTGACCATCCGCAGAATCACCTGGCTTTATTTATTCCTTATCGCCGCAATTATCCTGAATTTACAGGTTATCGATTTCAGGCTGCATCGGCTCAGAACTCCACGGCTGACGATCTTCAATTCGTATCGCGAAGCGCTTTATATGTTCAGCCATCAGCGCAATGCAGTGCTGTTGTACCAGGGAATAGCCCGCGACGCCAGGGCTTCCCGCCAGCCGGAGCATGAAATGGCAGTTGTCGAATTGAATGCGCATGGAGTTCGTTATCGCCGTGAATTCACGATGCAACTGGCAGGTCGTCCGGTAGAACTTGCAAAATCATTTGTGCCGGTGATCTATTTTGGGAATTTTATTCAGTTTGAAAGATACAGGATCGCCAGATTAACCTGTTCCATACCGAAAAGTCTTCGAAGGAGGATCCATGTTGATCTCCTGATTCTTTCAAATAATCCAAAAATCTGTATTTCCGAGGCCATTAAAACCTTCCATCCGGATCAGGTTATTATCGATGCAACCAATTCAAGATACAAAACCATGCAGTGGCTCAGGGAGGCAGCGAAAATTAGAGTTAAATGCCAGGCAGTTGCAGAAAATGGTGCTTTTCAGAAAGAATTATGAAAAGATATTTGCTGGTTGAGAAAAAAAGGTTACTTTTGCATCACAATTGAGGATCGGTAGTTCAGTTGGTTAGAATGCCGCCCTGTCACGGCGGAGGTCGCGGGTTCGAGTCCCGTCCGGTCCGCAAAAAAGCCCTCCAATGATTTGAAGGGCTTTTTTTTTGCTTTTCGCTATTTTGATGTTTGCTATTTCGCGTAACTCACCGACCTTGTTTCACGGATCACTGTAATTTTAATCTGTCCGGGATAGGTCATTTCACTTTGGATTCTCTTGGAGAGATCGAAGGATATCTGGTTGGCTTCCATGTCGTTAACTTTTTCGGCACCGACAATGACACGCAGTTCGCGACCAGCCTGGATGGCATAAGTTTTAACAACGCCCGGGTAACTCAGGGCCAACTCCTCGAGGTGTTTTAAACGTTCGATATAGGCTTCAACGACTTCCCTGCGCGCACCGGGGCGTGCACCGCTGATGGCATCACAAACCTGTACAATCGGAGAGATAAGGTTGTTCATCTCCACTTCATCGTGGTGCGCACCAATGGCATTGATGATTTCGGGCTTTTCCTTGAATTTTTCAGCTAGTTTCATCCCAAGTACTGCGTGTGGCAATTCCGGTTCGGTATCGGGGACTTTCCCGATATCATGCAATAACCCGGCACGCTTGGCCATTTTTGGATTGAGACCAAGTTCTGCAGCCATGGTGGCGCAGAGTTTTGAAACTTCGATGGAGTGCTGTAAAAGATTCTGTCCGTAAGACGAACGATACTTCATTTTCCCGATCATGCGTACCAGTTCATGGTGCATGTTATGAATTCCCAGGTCGATGCTGATCCGCTTGCCGGTTTCAATAATTTCCTGCTCGATCTGTTTTTTTGTTTTTGCAACGACTTCTTCGATGCGGGCAGGGTGGATGCGTCCGTCGGTGACAAGTTTGTGCAGGGCAAGTCTCGCAATTTCACGTCGCACCGGGTCAAATCCTGAAAGAATGATGGCATCAGGAGAGTCGTCAATGATAATTTCAACACCTGTGAGCGACTCCAGTGTGCGGATATTTCTTCCTTCCCGGCCGATAATTCTTCCCTTGATCTCTTCGCTTTCAATGTTGAAAACAGAGACTGTGTTTTCTATTGCATGTTCAGATGCAGTACGCTGGATCGTTTCAATGATGATTTTCTTGGCCTCGGTATTGGCAGTAAGTTTGGCCTCATCAATGATATCCTTCATGTAAACAATGGCCTCTGTCTTTGCTTCCTCCTTGAGGGTATCAATCAGTTGTGTTTTGGCCTCAAGAGCGGAAAGCGTGGAGATGGCTTCAAGCTTTTCTACCTGGACTTTCAATGCTTTGTCAAGGTCTGACTGCTTTTTACCAACGATTTCAAGTTGTTGGGCAAGAGTCTGTTTAATCGTGATTAACTCTTTTTGTTTCTTGGCAAATTCTTCAACTTTCATGTTGAGCGTGCCTTCTTTCTGTTTGAAACGGTTTTCATTACGGCCGAGTTCCTCATTCTTCTCATAGATGAACTTTTCATGTTCTCCTTTCAGTTGCATGAATTTTTCCTTGGCCTGTAAGATTTTCTCTTTTTTTACTACTTCAGCCTTCTCCATTGCATCCTTTAACAATGCATCGCGTTTACGTTCCAATGCACGGTTTAAAACAGTACCTGTGATTACGCCACCAAGGATAACCCCTGCGACCCCGATAATGATAAATATTAGAATTCCTTCCATCGATATGTTGGTTTTTTGCTGTAGATACGCCACACGTGGCGTATCCAAAGCATGGTGATTAAATATGAAGGAATGAGGCGGAAATAAAAAACCCGCATTATCCAGCGAGGTATTGATAATCCTCTAACGACACGAATAGGGCTGCCAATCTTTTCGAACGTCCACTGTCAGGGGTTTATTCCTGTTCTCCTGCCGAAGCAAGAGTGAGGCCTGTCCTACGGGACACTGAGCGTTGCCCTAATATTTGTAATGTTAGGATTACAAACTGTCTGAAATAATGCGGGTAAATCTTCAGATTATTTTCAAAGAACAATTACAGCTTCTTACTTAAGTTGTTCATCCAGCGCATGATCCATTGCCAGTAACTTGGCTTTCCATTGAGCCTCGTTGTCTGATAATAACTGATCATTCTGCAGGTATCCTGTCGCATATTCCAATGCTACCATAGCCAGGAGGTCTTGCCTGTCTTTATAAGCGTAACTGCCTGAGTAATCTTTTATTCTCTTGTCGATTAGTTTGGCAGCTTTGCGAAAAAGTTCCTCATGTTCTTTGTCAATTGCAAGCCGGTAAGACCGGTCTGCAATGGGCAGCGATATGGAGAGTTCGTTCATTGGCCTGACTATGAATTGAATTCTAAGTATTTAAAAGCCCGATACATTTATCGATTTCCCGCACAAGTTCGTTGATTTTTAATTTCGCCTCAACGTTTCCTTCTTTTGATTCTATTGTTTTAGCTATTCTAAGTATTTTAAGCTTTTCTTCGAGTTGTCTTATTGTGTTTTTTTGCTGGTTGATTTCTTGTTTTAATTCTTGTATTTCTGTGGTGTTTTTAACGTTCTCGTCACGCAGAATATGCTGTTTTTCAATAAGTTTCCCCAACTTATATTCAATACCGGAAACCAGGGTGGCAACATCCTTCATGGGTAGTCTCCTATTATAATTCCCGCAAAGATAATTATTTATTTTATTTTTTTCAACAACCGTTTACCTTTTGACACTTTACCTGATTAAGCAGGGAAAATTCACACTTAAAATCAGATGCAATGAATGAGTTATTTCTTTCCTATTTATGGAAATACAGGCATTTAGATCAGGAAATCAAGACAGAATCCGGTGAACAGCTGGTTGTCCTGCACCCCGGCGAACAGAATACCGACAGCGGTCCTGATTTCTTTAATGCAAGGATAAGGATCGGTGATACCACATGGGCCGGCAACGTTGAAATTCATGTGGTGGCTTCTGATTGGTTCAGGCATGGCCACCATGATGATCCCGCCTATGACCATGCCATTCTTCATGTTGTTTATGATGCTGATCGCCAGGTTTTTCACCAGAATGGAGAACCGATGCAAACCCTCGTTGTCAAAAACCAGTTTCCTGCCTGGATATACGATCGCTACCAGCTGATGATGCAGAATCGCCAATGGATCCCCTGTTTGAATCAGTTACATTCTTCCGGCTCAGGTGATTTCGGAATGTGGGCTCCAGCCCTGGCTGTTGAGCGTTTGCAAAACAAGTCTATTAACATCAGGCAGCTTCTGTCCGGTTGTTCCGGCGATTGGGAGGAGGCTTGTTACAGGCACCTGTCAGGCAGTTTCGGATTTAAAATTAACACTCTTCCCTTTGAATTGCTTGCAAAGTCGCTGCCGCTGAAAGTCGTAAGGCATCATTGTGACAGCATGTTTCAAATGGAGGCGTTGCTGTTCGGGCAGGCAGGGATGCTGAACCAGGCGTTCCGCGATCCCTATCCGCGTAATTTAACCCATGAGTATCAATTTCTTTGCAGCAAATATAACCTCAAACCGATTGCGGGAAGTTTGTGGAAACATCTCCGTCTTCGTCCGCCAAACTTCCCTGCAATCCGGATCAGCCAGTTTGCCGGATTTCTGTGTCAAACTCAGGCAAGACTATTTAATTTGTTTGAGAAAGGCACCCTGACCGGGGTCATGGATGATTTTATTATTTCAGCTTCGGCATATTGGGACAGTCACTATTTGTTTGACAAGTCTGCCGTCCGGCAACGAAAGATCATGGGCGGGTCATGTGTTAAGTTGTTTGAAATTAACGGAATGGCTCCGTTTTTATTTTACTATGGTCTGGAGAAAGGCCAGCCTGATTTATGCGAAAGGGTTATTGAATTCCTGGAACAAACCTCCGGGGAACAAAATGTTCATATTACACGCTGGCGGCAAGCCGGATTCCCTGTCGGCAATGCAATGCAAACACAGGCGCTGCTTCAGCTCAAACAGTCATACTGTGATAAGAAGCGGTGTCTCGAATGCCGCATTGGGAACCGCTTGCTCACAGAGCCTGGTTGATCCGCACAATTTTATTTTTGCCATTTGCCTCTGCATTTTGAATTAATCCATACCAATACAACAATCATGAATTTTCAGACGATTAAAAAACAGATAGGGCAACTGACCGGAGATTATCTTACCTATAACCGGACCGAGCAGCGGGGAATACTTGTATTGAGTATGATTCTATTATGTGTAATCATTGCCAGCTCAGTTATTCCGTCGGGCACTTTTCAGAAGACCCCTGATTTCTCAGTTTTTGCCAGAGAGATCAGGGATTTTGAAGCAGAATGGCAAAAAGCTTCTGATTCTGACAGTGTTGCACGCACCCTGAAGTACCTTCAGTACAAAACCAGGTTCGGAGCCTTCAAAAGAGATTCAGTGAATTACAAATCATTCCCGGCTAAACCACTTGTTATTGTAGAGTTGAATTCTGCCGATACATTTGAATTGCAGCAGCTGAGGGGAATTGGCCCTGGTTTTGCAAGGCGCATCGTAAATTACCGTGAACGCCTGCATGGTTTTTTTGAAAAACAGCAGGTACTGGAGGTGTTTGGCATGGATACGGTGAGATACAGGATGATTGAAAAAAATCTTTCGGTCAACCCCGACTCCATCCACCCGATCGATCTGAATGCCATTACATTTAAGGAACTGTTGCGCCATCCTTATTTCCCGTTTGCCATCACGAAAAACATCATGATTTACAGGCAGAAAAACAAAGTTTTCAAATCACTGAACGAGTTGAAAAATATCCAGGGTGTTAACGATTCAATTTTCCGGAGGATGGTCATCTATCTGAGGCTCGGCCCATGAGCCGTCATCCTCCTCTTCATCCTCCGCCCCCCAGTCCCAGGATTTCTTCTGTGGGCCTGATTTTCGGTAATAAATGGCAAGTAAGAGTCCTGACAGCAATCCCATGAGGTGTGATTCCCACGAAATGGGCTGGTTTGGAAATAGTTGCGGAAAGACACCCCAGATCAGACCACCATATAAAAAGGCAACAAGCATGGTGATGACCAGAAGACCTGTCTCCCTTCGGATGAAACCACTGAAGAACAGAAATGATGCAAGTCCGTAAATCACGCCACTGGCACCGATATGAGCTGCTCCCCCGCGTGCATAAACCCAAACCCAGATCCCCGTGATCAGGTAAACCAGGAAAAGGATCATCCACGCAATATCCTTGTAAAAATAGAAGAGAAATGAGCCCAGGATCAGCAGGGGAATCGAATTTGC
>CAIYJU010000149.1 GCA_903926565.1 uncultured Bacteroidales bacterium | reverse complement strand
GTCGTAGTAATCAACCACATCTTTACGTTCCATTTCCGTCCCTTTGTCCGTGGTTTTTTTTCTTTTTACTTTGTCCGAGGTCAAAGAGTAAGAGAACCCGAGATCCCATGTTGTGACATCGAGACGGATCAGCCGGTGGTTGGCTTTCCATTCGGTGGTATTGGTTGACCTTCCAAGTGAATCACGGGCATAAATATTCCAGGTGCTTCCATAATTGATGGTCAGTCCCTTGATAATAGAACTCCGGCCGCTGACCGTGAGGGGAGACCAGTTTACTGAATCGCGTGCCAGGTCATAGGAAATACGGAATGTCAGATCGTCAATGAGGGGGATTTTTTTTATCCCGATGATCGAATCTTTGCGGTTCCTCACTTTAAGCTCGAGATTGTTGCTGATGGCAAATGAAACTGTTCCTGATTTCTGCCCGGGCGGGGAACCATAAACTGAACCCTGGAAAATGGAATATTCAGCCGGGTTAACCGTATTTGGATCATTGTCAATTTTACGGTAGTACCCCAGGCCCGGGGCTCCCCAATCTGGAGTGTAAAAAAATGATACTGAAGGTTTAACCATGTGCCTGAGCGCCCTGATCAGGCCGTTGCCCTTAAACTGGTACATGCCGAAAATCGTCGTATTCAGGGAGGACGACATGCTAAAGTCGAACTCATTGGCAAATCCGGGTACATTCCTTGTTTTATAGCCCGGAAGAATCGTGTCGGTTCCCTCAACCAGGGTGTCTGCCTGGTAATATTTGCGGATGGTTTTCAGGTACATCCGGTCGGTCATGTTAATCGAGTTGGACCAGTTGAAGAACTTCAGTACCCGGAAAGTTGCATTGATGGGGTAGCTATGCCGCATCCCATTTTGCATTGAATCAGCCCAGTTTCCTTTCATGAAATTTGAATCTACCGTGTTGTAGCGGTTCTCCGCATCCATGTTGTACTTCATGCTGATCTGCTCGTACCAGCGCAATTTTCCGACAGGGTTCTGCCTCCTGAAGGGATAAAACTGATTCACTGAAAATGTAAGTTGCGGAAGCGTGATGTTGATGGTTTTATTCAGCGTGTTCTGACTGTGGTTGAAGTTGAGGTTCAGGTAATATTTGCCTGCAAAATTGGTGGAATAGTTGATACTTGACTGGAATGTGTTGGAAAGATAAGATTGTGTGCTGGCTGACAGGTCGTACTTATTATACGTATTGCTGACAATATTAACATTGGCGGAAAAACTGCTGTGGGGCCGTGCTTTCCCGTCCTGGTTGTGAACCCACCTTATCTGGAAATCTTTATTTTTCTGATAATCCGGTGAATCTGCCGATCCGGTGATGTTCACGGCATAACTGAAATTAAACGACCCGTTATAATGGTATCGGTTATTATAGCGGATGGTTGGTTTGATGGCCCAGCTGCCGTGTGTGTAAATATCTGCCAGTACTGTTACATCAAGATGCTGACTTGCTGCCCAGTAATAGCCGAAGTTTTCAAAGTAGAAACCACGGTCTCGTGATTCACCATAAGTTGGGATCAGAATTCCTGATCGCTGTCCCGAACGGTTGGGAAAGAAACCAAAAGGAATAAGCAGCGGGGTGGGCACATTGGCAATATCCATATATGCAGGTCCGGTGATGACCCGTTTCCCGGGAATCACTTTCCCCTTGTTGAATTTGAAAGCAAAATGAGGGTTTTCTTCGTTGTTGCAGGTCGTATAAGATCCGGATTTGATGTATGTGATGTCATTTTCCATCTTTTTGATCACGGTTCCGTGAAGATACCCTTCATCCTGCTTGGTTACGACAGTATTGATGTATCCCCGCTTGGTTGTGTAATTGTAATTGATGGTTTTTGATTTGAAACTCTGCACACCGTCAAAGAATTCAGGAGTCCCTGTCTCCTTTCCGGTAGTATCTTTCAGACTGGTGGCAAAGACGAGGTTTTTTGTGAAATCTATTTCAACATAATTGGAATTCAGGGTAATCTCCTGGTATTTAATTTTGGCCTCCCTGAAGAGAAATACCTTTTGTCCCTTGATCTCGAATCGAAGTGAGTCGATGGCAGCATAATCAACAGGAGCTGCAAGCTGCGTTTTTTTTACATGTTTTTTTTGCAGGGAGTCTATTCGGGTTGAGTCGATGCGTTTTGGCGTGAAGATGATGGAATCGACAAGGGAGGAATCCTTTTGACTTATCCCTGTTTGCCCGCTGGGCACAACAACAACAGCCTCTTTTGGCTGCCGGATCGTATCCTGGGCGACCACTTCAGTGATTTGCAGGAAGAGAAGGACCAAAAGAAGAATTGGATGGAAAGACCTTGTTAATAATTTCGTTAACAACTTCTTTTCTGAATTCTGAGGTTAATTTTCTATCTTTGTTTACTGTAAAAATTCAGAATAAAAAGGCGTTAGAGACCGTTATTCTTCGGGTTTCAAAACTAAGCAAAATTATTGAAACTACTGCCTTTTTTAAGATTCTTTAACAATCCAAATTCACGGATGCCGCGTTTAATCTGGTGTTTGCCGGTACTGTACTTTTTTATCTGGTCGGGTTGCCTACAGGCGCAACGATCTGGAACCATCCGTACGGTTGTGATAGATGCCGGTCATGGCGGGCATGATCCCGGAGCCCTTGGCCTGAAGCTGAAAGAAAAGAATGTCAATCTTGCCATTGCCCTGAAGCTTGGAAACCTTATCCGTACGTCGCACAAGGATGTAAAAGTCATTTACACCCGTGACAAGGATTACTTTGTTGAATTATACCGGCGTGCCGGTATAGCTAATGCAGCGAAAGCCGACCTTTTTATCTCCATCCATTGCAATGCAAATAAAAACCATTTGCTGAAAGGGGCTGAAACTTATGTGATGGGGCTCCATAAGTCGGTGGCCAACCTGAATATTGCAAAACTGGAAAATGCCTCCATCCTGTTGGAGTCTGATTACCAGTCGTCCTATAATGGATTCGATCCGAACTCGGATGAATCCTATATTATTTTTTCATTGAATCAGAATTCCAACCTTGAGAAAAGCACTGACTTTGCAGCGGCAATCCAGGCACAGATGGAGGAACGTGTAGGAATGAATAACCGCGGGGTAAGGCAGGCAGGTTTCCTGGTATTATATAAAACTACCATGCCAAGTGTCCTGGTTGAAACCGGCTACCTTAGCAATCCCGACGAAGAGAAGTTTTTAATGACTGATAAGGGACAGGAGTTTATCGCCATGGCCATATTCAGGGCATTTAATGAGATCGCAGGTGCGGGTCAGATCGTGGAAAAACAAGGTAAACACGGCGAGAATCAGGATTTTCCGCATGACACAAGTCCTCCAAAGGCAGATGTTGTAAAAAAGGATACGGTTTCTGTCCATGCCGGTACAGGGCGAAAAGTTGTGCACGAGGAAAAGAACACAACGAAGAAACCTGAGACGGTTGTGGCAGATGGTAAGCTTTCTTTCAGGGTGCAGATAGCAACAGAAACCAGGGAAATAGGAACCAATTCTCCGAAATTTTCCAAATTTTCCAACGTCAAAATATACAGGCATGCAGGTTTGTACAAATATACCGTGGGTGATGAAGAAGATAAGTCTGCGGCACTCCGCCTGCTTGCTGCAGTGAGGGAAAAGGGTGTCAAAGATGCATTCATTGTGGTTTTCAGGAATGGTGAACGGATACCCCAGCCCGAGGCCGACAAGCTCATGAGGAAGTAGAAATTTTATTTGTAAGTTTGCATAAAATAGCATCTGTGAAAATAAGGAAAGAGATAAAAGTCGGTTTCATTTTTGTAGTTGCAACCGCAATTCTGATTTGGGGCCTGATGTACCTTAAAGGCCTTGAATTGCTTAAAACCAGTCGCAAATTTTATGCTGTTTACGACCAGGTCAACGGTCTTGTGGCAGCCAATCCGATATCGATAAAAGGTTTAAAGGTCGGGCAGGTCAAAAAACTCTATTTTGATCCTCAAAATCCGAAAAAAATCATTGTAGAACTCTATGTACTGGGTGATTATCCCATTGCTAAAAATTCAAGCGCACGTATCTTCAGCTCCAGCTTGCTCGGTTCTCCCGAGGTTGAGATCGTTCCCGGAGATTCTCAGGTGATGGCTGTGAGCGGCGATACCCTGCTGTCATCCACAGAGGCAACCCTCGGACAGGAGGTTAACAAGCAACTTTTACCGCTGAAGACAAAGGCTGAAAATCTCATAAGCTCCATCGACAGTATTGCGATCATTGTCCAGGAGGTGCTCAATAAAAACACCCGGGATAACCTGGTAGGTGCCATCGAGCATGTTAAACAATCACTGGCAAATATCGCCCATACCACGCAGAACCTCGACACACTGATGACTTCACAGCGCAATAACCTGGCTAAAATCATTAAAAATGTGGAGTCTATAAGCAGCAACCTCAATCGTAACAATGATAAAATCACCAATATTCTTACCAACTTCTCAAATCTGAGCGATTCGCTCGCACAAACCAATATCCCTCAGACCATTGCACAGGTTAACAAGGCGATAAGCGACCTGGATATGATGCTCGTTAAAATCAACAAAGGAGAAGGCTCGGTCGGCCAGCTGCTGAACAATGAGCAGTTGTACAATGAAGTTGAAAAGGCTGCACGGGATCTGAACCTGCTCCTCGAGGATATTAAGAAGAATCCTTCGAAGTATGTGAAAGTGTCGGTGTTTTAAGGGGGGTAAACGGGTAAGCGGGTGAGCGGGTAAGCGGGTAAGCGGGTAAACGGGTCACCAGATAAAAATGTCACTTTTTTTGAGTGGCCGGCGTTTTTCTTCCCATTTGAAGTCCTTTAATCTTCGCTCGTTAAGCGGCACAGATTTTTCAGGAATGAGGTGAGCTTCGGGATTACCGATATAGGTGATTGATTTCAACTGATTTTTTTCCAGGAAGACGAGCATTTCACTCGATACAGCCATGTTGATCCCAATCAGGCTCTTGTCTTCCTCCCGGGCGAAATATATTGTTTGCGCATTTCCAAGCACCCTGATCTTGTAAAGTTCGTTTTGATGGAATTTGGCAAGTACTTTTCTTCCCTTGATCTGGTTGAAATTGGCTGTGTCATCCCTGGAAATGATCAGGGCCGAACTGTAAAGCTTGAGTGAATCAGCTTCACCGTTTCGAAAAGTGAGCTTGATGGAATCGGCGGATAACTGATTTGAATCTGACCAGATCACCGGCTCATGGTACATGGTCATGGTTGAGTCCCTGCTTAAGTATGTAAGTGAGTCGCACATCCCCTGCATGTCATGCCGAAAGAACTTGACATGATGAAAGCAGAATACATCTTTAATGTGCTGCGCGGTATCGAATGTTCCGCGTACTGTGTCAGCGTGCATGAACAACGAATCTTTTTTCTCGACAAAGACAGTCACTGCACTGTCTGTCATAAATGCAAAGCCTTTTTTCCGCTGCATCTCCCCGTAATTTCCCATGAGAATGATGTTCTGAATGGTATCGACGATAAGTGCCTTGCGAAACACCTGGCCGAACCCGTTCTTACGCTCATAATACATGCTGTCGCCGGTAAGATAGGTTGATTCATGGTATATCCGTGCCCTGTCGCGGAACCGTGCGTTGTCACGTTTTGTGTTGTACCAGCCGTTTTCGCAATAGATTGAATCCAGTTTATCCTTGCTGATAATATGCGAAGGCCCGAAGAAATAGGAGGTTTCCGTTACCGTATTATACATCAGGGTATCGGAATGCATGGTGTAATCCGGGGTGAGCATGTTCACCTTGTCCTTGAAGAAAAATTCTTTTTTATCTGTATAATAGTAACCATGAAGGCTGACCAGGATGTTTTTATCGTTGACGATTTTTCCCCAGTAATCGTATTGGGCGATTTGTGTATTGCGGTTGAAAACAAGGGTGTCGGTTGTGAGTATGGTTTGATTGTCGATCAGCTTTACATTGCTGTAAGCATTGGCAATTTTTGTATTCCCGTCGTATCTGAGCGAATCGCTATACAGGTTCAGGGTGTCACTCAGTTTAATCCTCACATTCCCATAAGCCATCATCGTGTTTGCAGCTTCATTCACATAAGCGCTGTCGCAATAGAGATATGCACTGTCGTGGTTCATTACCACGTTGCCGAGAATCCTGGGCCCGTCGGCATAAACTTCCTTGTTGAATTCCCAAACATCTCCGGAATACTGAATTTTCGTCTTCCCCTGTTCCTGGGAAAATGAGCTGAAATTCAGTAGCAAAAGAAAAATAGAAAAACAAAGCCGGATATTGAACATGGATCTGAAATGGATGCGCAAAGATACTAAAGTCAATGTTACCAAAATTAATGAACAATTCAACGGGGTTATTGACAAAAACGGTAAATTTGAGGACTCTTTATAACTATTCCTGCTGATACAATGAAACAAATTTTCGACGCAAGGCGTAACCATGCCGAAACCCAGCAAAAAATCGGATACGTCCCCCGCAAAAAAGCCACCCAGGCTGATTATGACCGCATCGGCTTCATGTCGGGTCTTGAGGTTCACCAGCAACTAAAAACCAAGGAAAAGCTTTTCTGCCACTGCCCGGCCGGGATCTTCCAGAAACCGGATGATTATGATGCCGAACTGGTTCGCCACATGCGCCCGACCCTGAGTGAACTCGGGGAGTATGATGGTACGGCCCTCATGGAGTTCAGAACACGGAAAAACATCATTTACCGGATTAAAAATGAGACCGCCTGCACCTACGATGTTGATGATACGCCTCCATTTCCTTTAAACCGCGAAGCGCTCTCTCATGCCATTGACATTTCGCTGCTCTCCAAACTGAAGGTAGTGGGAGAGGTGCATATTACCCGGAAACAATACCTGGACGGCTCTATCCCGACCGGATTTCAGCGAACTGCCATCATCGGCATCGAAGGAGAGATCCAGCTTAAACATAAAAAAGTACGCCTGATCCAGCTGAGCCTGGAGGAGGATTCCTGCAGGGAAGTGTCAGATATCGGTCATGTGCGGATATACCGGACCGACCGCCTTGGGATGCCCCTGATTGAGACCGTTACGTATCCGGAGTTTAAGAATCCGGATGAGGTAAAAGAAGGTGCCGACTATATCCGGTTTCTGAATCGGAGTACAGGCAAGGTTCGCAGCGGTATCGGATCTACCCGTGCCGATGTGAATGTGAGTTGTAAAGGAGGAACGCGTGTTGAGATAAAGGGTGTTGCCCACAACGGCTGGATGCCTGAACTGACGCACAATGAAGCCTACCGGCAGTGGGCGATGCTGGCGATCAGGGATATTCTGAACAAGACAATCAAAGACCACGCTTCATGGAAAATATCATACCGTGAAGCAAAAGCGAAAGATTTTAAACTCGAAAACCTGGGGGTTCCAAAGAGTTCCACACTCAAGGTGTATCTTGTTAATCTGCCACAGTTTCAGGGAATTTTATCCCACTTTACCCAGCCGGGTAAGATGTTTGCCGACGATTTTTCCGACAGGCTTAAGGTGATTGCCTGTATCGAAAAACCGAACATGGTACATTCTGAGATGCTGGAAGATGTGGTGGGTGAGAAGGCCTGGACTAAAGTCCAGGCTTTGCTGGGGAGTAAGGAAGGAGATGCTCAGTTGATCTTCTGGGGTCCGGAGGATGATATCAAAACTGCCCTTGAAACCATTGAAGAGCGCTGCAGGCTTGCTTTTGCCGGCGTTCCGAATGAGACGCGCAAAGCTTTTGAAGATGGAACCACCATCTTTGAACGTGTCTTGCCTGGTGCCGACCGAATGTATCCTGACACCGATTCAGCGCCGATCCCGCTCGAAGATTCAGAAATAGACGAAGCGGTGAAACGGCTTCCCAAACTGGTTTCGGAGCGTATTGCCCAGCTGGCGGAATGGAATGTGCCCGAAGATACCCATACCTTCCTGCTGAAGAATAACCTTGTGCCGCTGCTTGAAAAAGCGGAGCATGAACTCAATGTTCCGGCAAGGTTCACTTCCAGGCTGCTTGCACATACGTTGAAATACCTGCAGGGACAGTACCCGTCATTGCCCGATTTTTCATACGATAAAATTTTTGATCTGCTCAAATTTCTTGTCGATCGCAAAATCGACCTTGCCATCGCAAAAAAAATGCTGTTCCATTTGTATCAACACCCCAAAATGGATTGTGAGTCAATACTTATTACCCTTAACTTTAAAGTAGTTTCCAGGGAGGAGATCCTTTCGAAAGTTCCTTTCCTGGTTAAGAAATACAAGGAGATCAGAACGTCTCACGACGATGCGGCAGGATTGCGCTGGGTTATGGGAAATCTCAGCAAACTGGCCATGGGCAACATCTCACTCAGTGAACTCAGCAAGGGGATATCACTTAACTCTTAACACTTAATCACTTAACACTTACCATTTACTACCCGATTATGACCGAAGATATTTTCCAGGGATATAAAGGACGCGCACTCGCAGTACTGCAAAAATTCAATGCCAGGGTTTGGGCAAAGGTGAAAGTCGAAAGCAGCAGAGGAGTTTTTGAAGGCACCATTCTGCCAAGGGCAGAAAATACCGACGACAAACACCTGGTCCTGAAAATTTTCACAGGGTATAACATCGGTGTCTCCATCGATGGAATAACCGACATTGTGGAACTTGGCTATAAGAAAGCCATCTACAAGATTCCCGAGAAAGAGTTTCCTTATTCCAAGGATAAACCAAATGTAAAGCTTCTCGGTACCGGCGGAACCATTGCTTCCCGGCTCGACTATCGCACAGGTGCTGTAATCCCTGCTTTTTCGCCTGGAGAATTATACGGTGCTGTGCCGGAACTGGCTGATATCTGCAACCTGACTACCGAAAAACTTTTCGCAGTTTTCAGCGAGAATATGGGCCCGGAGCAGTATAAAAAGCTGGCCATTGCCATCGGCAAAGAGATCGAAAATGGCATTGATGGCATTATCATCGGGCATGGTACGGATACCCTGCACTATACTTCAGCTGCACTTACCTTTATGGTGCAGAATTCACCCGTTCCGATCGTACTTGTGGGATCGCAGCGTTCATCCGACCGCCCAAGTTCCGATGCTGCCTTAAACCTGATGCATGCAGCGACAGCAGCAGCGCATGGCGATATTGCCGAGGTGATGGTTTGTATGTTTGGTCCGACCTCCGACGAGTACGGTTTCCTGCATAAAGGTACGCGTGTAAGAAAAATGCACTCATCCTACCGTTCGACCTTCAGAACCATTGGCGACACTCCGATTGCCACCGTAAGCAGGCAGGGTGTGGTTCCGATCAAACATGATTACAAGCGCCGGCGTACAGACCGGAATGTAACCATCATGCCCTATTACGAAGAAAAGGTCACAATGATCTATTATTATACCAACATGCAGCCTGATGTGATTGATGCACTGGTAGATGCAGGGTACAAGGGAATCATCATCATCGGCACCGGGTTGGGTCATGTGAATAAACCGATCTACCCGGCTATTGAGCGGGCCATTGCAAAAGGAGTGGCGATCTATATGACGGTTCAGACACTTTGGGGTTATGTTCACATGTTTGTTTATGATACCGGCCGCGACCTCATGGCAAAAGGAATCATCCCGGCCGAGAACATGCTTCCCGAAACTGCTTTTATCAAGTTAAGCTGGGCCCTTGGGCAGACCTCTGATCTGGAGAAAGTAAAAGAGATCATGCTGACTCCCATCAACAGTGAAATTACTCCACGTGAGCCATATAACGGGTATCTTATCTACCAGGGCGGTGTGCCGGAAGTGGAGGAGTTTATCAGAAAATTCCATAAGTAATACCGAACAGCTTTATTTGCATGTAATTCAGTACGTTCCGTTTCTTTTCAATCTTTTAAATCTGATTCCCATGAAAAAATCACTTGTCTCCTTTGCGATGGTTACGATGATGCTGGTGTTGTTTATCAGCACCGTGGCGCAAAAAACTTACCAATACGATACTGTCCCGGGCGACCCCCTGAAAGCCAGGATCTATACCCTGAAAAACGGGCTGAAAGTTTATCTTACAGTCTATAAGGAAGCACCCCGTATTCAAACAGCCATCGTTGTGCGAACCGGCAGCAAGAACGATCCCTCTGATAATACAGGAATGTCGCACTATCTCGAGCACATGATGTTCAAGGGGAC
>CAIYJU010000148.1 GCA_903926565.1 uncultured Bacteroidales bacterium | reverse complement strand
TTAAAATTGTTCCAAATATACGACAAAAATTTTGGTTGATAGCAATTTATGCTCCGACTCTGCGCGGTGCATCCTGTCAGTTTGAGTTCTCTGCTGCAGCCTTCTTTCTCCGGAAGTCAAATTTCAGCTCTTCGCCTTTGAGCAGCCTCCTGATATTCTTCCGGTGAGTTGCCGGAATAAAGACTGCAACCAGCAATGAGAGTCCGACCAGTCCCGGGTGCCTGACTCCGATGATAAAGTAAACCACCAGGGGAAAAGCAAGCGATGCAATGATTGACGATAGTGAGACGTAATGGGTAGTGGTAAAAACGATGATAAAAACAAGGAGGACGATCAGGATAGCCAGCGGAAAAAGAGAGATGCCAACTCCTGCGATGGTGCCAACACCTTTACCTCCTTTAAACCCTGCATAAACAGGAAAGACATGGCCGAGCACAGCAGCCAGCGCCATGATGATCCTGACATATATCATGATCTCCGGACTAAGTCCCGGAACAGGAAGCCAGATTGCAATCTGAACTGCAAGCCATCCTTTGAACACATCTATCAGCATGACCGGAATGCCGGCTTTATAACCCAGCACCCTGATTACATTTGTAGCGCCTGCATTACCACTTCCATGCTGCCGTACATCAATGCCATACAGCAATTTGCCAATCCAGACAGCTGATGGAACAGAACCCAGCAGATAGGCCAGGAGAATTTCAAGCAGGATATAGATAACCGTCATCCGATGGGAGATTAATAGAAACTTGTTTCAGTTTGCAAAGTAATAAAAAATCCGGTTAACTATTCGGATTCCGGAGATTGAAATTTTCGGAGGAAGTCTCGTTTTTTACGTTCAGTAGCCACGGTATAGGTAAACCCTTTTGCAAGGCCACCAACCCGCTTTTGTTCGGAGCGGGACTGAGCCTCCTCCCTGATCATATCATTGAAGGTAAGGTCTGATGATAACGCCATCAGTGCGTTGTTACGGTAGTTAAAGAAGAACCAGTCATTCGGCGACAACTCCAGGTAGATCGTAAAATCATCCCCGTTGCGCTTCTTGCTGAATTCAATGATCCCCTTCGCATACCGGTTTACCTGGTTTTTTCCGATACTCGCAATCCCGATATTACTGTAAGACACATAGGAACGAGAATTAGTATCCCATTTCATCGATACATCAGCCAGGAAAATTGACCGTTCCATGGCGTCAGGAAACTTTTTATACTTGCCAAGGAGAGCAAATTCATTTTTTAAACGGTCAATCTCCTGCTTATTCATCATATTTGCCATGGCCATGGAATAGGGTGTTTCCATGAGTTTGACCCCGGGCATATTCACTGAAACCAGCTGGTCACTGAATCGTTGAAGGCCTCGTTCTGAGAAGGGGAAATTCAAGGTCATTGCACAATGCAAACGGATGGAATCAGGCAGGATGAAGTAGTCGAGTGTGCCGTAATTTTCAATTTTCATGTTGCCCGCTTTCATGCTCAGGTTTAATTTCCCTTCGCCCCGCACCATGCAATTGCCTGTATTCAAAGCAAGATAATTTCCATTTACCGACAGATCCTTTAGCTTTTCCGGTAATGCGATCCGGAATTCGGCAGCGGGGATATTGTATTCGAGCAATCCCTGTGCGGTAATCATTGTGGTATCACTGAAACTTATCTTACGTCTGAAAAAGGAGGGTTTTATTTTATCTTCCGTATTGAAAAACATCAGCCCGAGGTTGATCGGCTCACCTGCCGTATTTTTCAACGGGA
Source organism: uncultured Bacteroidales bacterium (assembly GCA_903926565.1). GTDB lineage: Bacteria > Bacteroidota > Bacteroidia > Bacteroidales > FEN-979 > CAIVAT01. The sequence continues at coordinate 19,582 of CAIYJU010000148.1, read as the reverse complement.
AAACGACCGGAATCTGAACATGTTCAGGATCGATGGAACTGGTAAACTTCACCCACTCCGGTTTTTCCTGGAAGCAATCAGTAACAGGATGAAAACCACCATTGAAGGTGAGTTGTTTTTCTGGTGACCGCAGTGTAAACGCACCTTTAAATGCGAATTCAGGGCTTAAGAAAAATTCGGATGAATCGCCGATGTTGCCCTCTGCCAACGTGTGCATAGAGGAATCGACACGAATGCGGCTGAAGTGAATCTGCTCGCGTTGTCCGTTTCGCTCACGGTAATCATAATCCCCGAAGCCGGTATAGTTATTTCTCGAGGAGATTGAGACAGCCGCATTGTAAAACTGATGAAACCGTGTTTTTGTATCTGTAATGATGATGGCATGTGTCAGGTTTTCCATCACCGCATCCTTCAGAATAGAAACCTTCCCTGAATCAGGATAAACCGCAGCGTCAGCCACTTTGATTATCTTCACATCCTGTGCGTTTATTAGATTGGTGCGCAGGTTGTACCTTGCCCTGGCTGCAAAAAACTTAAGGGAATCCTGCAGAGGATGTACCGAGATAAATTCAGAACCTGTATATGCAAGATCGATATACTGAGCGAGACTTAAAGAATCAGGCACCTGTTTTTTACTCTGCTCATTTGACAGCAGGATCTCTTCACTGTCGATCAGCCAGTCAAACCGGTCCATAGAGCAGATATATTTGTTGATCGGAAACTCAACCTTTGATATCCCGACATTCGACTTAAACTCTCCTTTGCGATGATCGAAATCGAAATGAGTCTGATAATTCTTGGTCGAAATAGTCAGGTCGGCCAGATCATACGATTTGATGCGAAAGTTGGCAATGAGTGCGTCATAGGCCCTGCGTTTAAATTTGAAACCCCTGGAGTCCATCTCCGCATCTTTGATTCTGACTGTGCCATCACCGCTGAGCAGCAGGGGGGTGAGCGCCAGGCGGCCACTGAATGTTGACTGGTTGTTATACATGGCCAACTCCTTTGTTGTACTTGAAATGACAAGGGAATCTTTATATGGAAGCCAGAATTCCCGGACAGAATCACCATGAACAGCAGGAAATTCAACTTCTCCGGCAACCTCAGCCATCGTAAAACTCTTCGCCAGCACCTTCATCGAATCGGGCAGGAAAACATAGTCTGGTGAATAGGTTATCGAATTCAGATACCTGAGTGTTCCATTGCCATGCAATCCACGATCGCTCATGTCGATTTTGGCAACAAAGGTCCCCTTGCCTCCGTAAACGGCAAATCCACTGCTATCGGTGGTTGTTTCCAATCCAAGGGAGTTGTCGGGCCGGACTTTAAGAGGCTCGGTAATTTCCGGAAAAATTCCGGCTGAGGTCAGAGATCCGGTAAACTTAAGACTGTCGGTGGCCAGAACATCCATGCTCCGGATGGTAAATGGATTGACTTCATAGTAGAACTTATCCTTAGCATATACCCCATTTTGAATGGATCGCTTGCCCCAGTTGACGAATGCGTTGTTCCTGTTCGTGAAAACGGGGTACTGGGGCAGCATCTTCAGTCCCGACTTATTCAATGGATCATCGATCAGAAGATCACCACTCAGGCTGGTAATGGCTGTTTTAACTTTAACCAGGGGATAAGTCCCGGTTTTGGGATCAAATGTCTTACTTTTCACATAAAACAACATGGAGTCAACAAAAGGCAGGTTAATCCTGAACTTCTCATATTCAAAGGAACAATCACGGGCATAAAAATCGAAGAGGCCAGCCTCGATTTTCCCGGTGAACACAAAATTAAGGTCCTTTTTCAGAATCACTTCTGCATTTTTAGGATAGACTTTAACCTGTTGTGAATCACTTAGTACGATCATCGGAACCCCCTGAAGCCTGAGATCAAATGAGTCAAGATTCAACACCCCGTTCGCGGCATTGGTGACAAACGAATTAAAGAATATCACATCATAGTCAGACTTCCCTGCCTGCGCGTTCACATAATCGGTAAGCTTTTTATTTACATGAGCAACCTTTTCTTCAAAATCATACACCAGGAAACCACGGTTCGCAAGTGTCAGCAACTGTGCTTCGACCTGTTCAGCAGGCTTTCTCATATATGTTGTAAGTTCGTCGAGGGTAAAATCCTTCGATTTGCGCTTTGCGATAAAGTTTTTAATCAGGTTCAGCGGATTCATATCGTCAATTCCTGTCAGCTTCTCATAACGATGCAGCGAATAATAACTGCTCGACTCAAAAACAGCTTTACTCTCCTTGGATGGTCCCTTCATCATCTCAAAACTGATCTTGGTATCACCGACCTTCCAGTAAAGAGCCTCACAATAAATTTCGATGTTGTGGTAGGAGTCGAACCATGGGCTGATGATGGTAACACGCTCATCCTTTGCAAACGAAAGCTCCTTTTTCTCATCCATGTATTTTAATTGCAGCCCCGGATGAAAGATGGAATCATTTTCATAATAGATCGTGATCGAGGCCATCCCGGAGTTGATTCGGTCGGGACGAATTATAAAGGATTTCGACCTGGCAACAACAAAATCCTTCCTCTCTTTTTTGAAATAGAGAGCGGCATCTGTGGTTTGTCCGCCCGAACCAATGATGCGGCTCCCTTCCATGGCAAACCCGCCCAGATAATCGATGTTGTTAAACAATCCTTTAATACCGATCGATTTATCATAAGAGTAGAATCTTGGGTAAGATGCCTTTTCTTCTGTAACATCAGCAAGGACCTTATCTATATACCTGCCGGGGATGGCCGAAGGAAAATACTTTTTGTGAGTGAAATTTACTGAATCGGCGGTGAATTTTGAAAACCGCATCTGGATGTCATACCGGTGAAGTGTTGCAAATATCTTATCCGGCTCCTCCCCTGCCCGTTTCCAGTTGACCAGTCCTTCCCTGCCTTTCCAGATGTTTGTCAGCGGATAATAGATTCCGCTTGTACCATAAATATTCAAACTGTCGTCGTTGGCATAACATACCAGGTCGGACCTTTGAAAATCGATGCGTGGCACCGTATCGAATGAAAAACTTAAAGCCACACGATTGACCTTCCATTGGGTAGTCAAAGACTTATAAACCAGGTTCCCTTCAAAAAGATTTGTGGTTGCATCAAGAAACACTCCGAATTTCCTGCTGTTTTTATCGGCAATCAATTTTTTCAGAATATCCGACCATGGAACGAAATATTCATCCGGCTGATGACTGCTGATAAAAATGTTAAGTGCATTGATGTAATTGAAAAAGTCAGGGTATGGTCTGACCTTTTTTCTCACCATCTCGTTAAAGATCAAGTATATTGTCTTCTTTTTCTCAGCAGCAAACTCCTCCTGGTTCCATTTCTGGACAAACTCCTCCATGTAAGGTGCGATGAGTTTTTTCTCATTATCAGGCAGATTAAAGAAGATACCGTTTAATTCACCAACAAATTTGGCTGAATCTCCTGAAAACCATACCTGTTTTTGCCCATGAGATGCCATGGCAACAGAGACGAAAATACTGACTGCAAGCAATCTGGTGAAATTCTTCAGCAAAGTCTGGTCATTTTACAAATTTAGCCCCAACCCAATTGATATCTGCCTTATGGCTGATATAATGCAGGCCGGCATTCTCAGATGCGACCCTGATCTGATCAAGGTCCTGTTCATAGAAACCACTCAAAAGGAGGACCCCGTTCTCTTCCAGGAAACCAGCATAAACAGGAATATCGTTGAGAAGGACATTGCGGTTGATGTTGGCAATGATGATATCATATCCGGGCAATGGAATATCTCCTGCCTCGCCCTGGAGTACCACGACCTTATCCGCACCATTTTTCTGCATGTTGTCGATGGCATTGGAATAGGCCCATTCATCGTTATCAATGGCAACAACATGCTTTGCATGCATTTTATCAGCCAGGATGGCCAGAACACCGGTACCGCACCCCATATCGAGAACCCTCTTTTGATTCACATCCTCCAGCATCAGGAGTTCCAGCATCAGTGAGGTAGTTGAATGATGTGCGGTTCCGAACGACATCCTTGGCTCGATCATGATCTCATATTGCATTTCGGGCATAGCCGCATGGAAAGGAGCGCGCACCCTGCATTTCCCGGCAATGACAACTGGTTCATACTCACTTTCCCAGATGGCATTCCAGTTTTGCGCCTCGATCTTCCTGGATGAATACCGGATTCCATGTTCTGCAGATAACTGCTGCAGGTAATCATTCACAGGACCTTCCTCGTACATGTCCTCACGGATAAAACCCTGTAAGCCATCGTCCGATTCGGTAAAACTTTCAAACCCAAGTTCGGCCAGCTGTGCTACAACAATTTCTGGATCAAAACCGGAAAGATCCGAGATACTGACTTCGATATAGTCCATGGTTAAAAGGATGTTGCAATTTGCAGAAATTCTTCAGCTTTAAGTGATGCGCCCCCGATCAGACCGCCATCCACATCAGGTTGCGAAAAAAGTTCCGCAGCATTCTTGCCATTGCAGCTTCCCCCGTAAAGGATGGTTGTCTCATCTGCCGTTGTGGTGTCATACTTCGAGGAAATCAGCCCTCTGATGAAAGAATGCATCTCCTGTGCCTGCTCCTTGGAGGCAGTTACTCCGGTACCAATTGCCCAAACAGGTTCATACGCAACAACAATTTTCATGAATTCCTCCTCAGGCAGGTGAAATAATGATTCCTCCAGCTGATTTTTCACCACATCAAAATGCCTGTTTGCCTCCCTTTCGGGCAAAACTTCTCCGCAACAGAAAATCGGGCTGATATTATTTTTCAGCAGGGAATCCACCTTGCGTTTCAGAAATTCATGGGATTCGTTAAAATATTTTCGGCGCTCAGAGTGACCAACGATACAGTAACTTACATTTAACTCCTTAAGCATCAGCGGACTTATTTCGCCGGTAAAGGCGCCTGAATCTTCAGGGTAGATATTCTGTGCACCCACCTTAAAATTTGATTCGAAGGCCACATCTGTGGTCATCTCAAGGTACAGAGCCGGTGGGCAAAGAACGACCTCTGCATTTTTAAGATCTGCCTCGTCAAGCGCATCTGCGATTTCTGTAATTAATATTTCAGCTTCGGAGAAAGTTTTGTTCATCTTCCAGTTTCCGGCAACAATTTGTTTTCTCATTGGTTGTTTATTTTGGTGAAAATACTATGCTTGAATTAAAAGTCCTCCTGTCCGCTTGTCCGCTTGCTCACTGCATGCGAATTCTCGGGTCCAGCATCCCGTAAATGATATCCACAAAAAAGTTAATCATGATTAAAATGATGGAAATAAATAAAACGGAACCCATCACCACAGGGAAATCATATTTATCCAGGGCGTTCACAATCACCACCCCGATCCCTTTCCAGTCGAAGACAAATTCAACAAAAACTGCCCCTGCAAGCAGGGATGCCAGCCAACCTGAGATGGCTGTTACAACAGGGTTCAGGGCATTCTTCAGGGCGTGTTTCAGGATGACCCTTGTTTTGCTAAGCCCCTTTGCTTTTGCAGTTCTGATATAATCCTGTGTCATGACTTCGAGCAGGGAATTCCTTGTAAGTTCAACAATTACAGCCAAAGGACGGATCCCCAATGTGATGGCAGGCAGAATCAGGTTCTTAAGTTCGAGGAATGTGCCACGACCGAAATCATCAACACCATAAAGGCTGCCCGACATATTCAATCCTGTGAACTTTACCAGCACAAAAGCAAAAATCCATGCATTAAGGATTGCAACAAAAAATGATGGCAGTGACATACCAAGAACGGAAAAAACCAGGGCAAGCCGGTCAACAATGCTATTTTTATAAATGGCGCAGATTATTCCAACGGATATTCCGACTAAGATGGCAAATGCCATGGCTACCAGGGCGAGAATAATTGTATTGACAAACCCTTCTGCGAGAATATCAGAGACATTTCTTTTCGATTGGTACGACCGGCGCAGATAGGGTTCCTTCAGAACCAGGGAAAAACCGGCTGCAGAGACGATGGTGATCGTCTTCCCATATTTCATTTTATCCAGAAACCAGAAATTTTGTGGATTTTCCGTATTATGAATGGAAATCGGAGACAGATCATTAAGATAGTTCAGAAATTGGATCGTCAGCGGTTTGTCACGCCCGAGATCCCGGTTGATTGCAACTACGGAAGCGCTGTCGGCTCGCTGTCCCAGCATCATTCGTGCCGGATCTCCGGGTAAAACATTAAAGAGAAAAAACACCACTACAATCACCCCAAAAAGGACGAGAATACCATACCAGAATCTCTTTAGGATGAACTTCCACACTACATAAAAGGATTAAAAACACTTTGCCTTCACCCGGTCGTAGGCCGGAAAGTCCCTGAACCCCCACTTTGCAAGTACAACACCATCCTTAAGCAGGATCAGGCCCGGACTTGAGCGGACCATTGTTTTCAAAACGACTTCATCCGAATTATAATAGTCAAATGCTGTTCCGTTGTCAATCCTGAACTTTCTGATCTCTGCCGGCAATGAATTGGTAAGGCAGATGAAGGAATACCCCTCCTGAGTCGCCTTTTTATAGAATGGCAGGATGTTAAGAAATCCTATTCTGTCAGTTTTCTTCAGGTCATAAGCTACAAGGATAAACTGGTAGTCCTCATTATTAAGCACACTCGAGGTGTAATCAATTCCATTCTGATCCTCGATACGCAACAGCATCCCCAGGTCTTTATTCGGGTCAACAACCCGTTGGCTGGTGAAGATCCAGTCGGCCAGCCAAATGGAGTCATTCCAGGGATAGTTCGGCGAAACATACTCCTTCTCCTCCCCGGTTTTTTTATTCTTATAGGTGACATAAAAAGTAACCGGCAAGGATTCCGTTTTATTTACCTTGTTTCCGACCTTCCAGGCCATGAAATCTATCAAAGGTAAATGCCTGTAACACTGAATCGATAATGTAGAAAAAGCGATACAAGTTACCAGTAACAAGGCAAAATCCCCCATTGCGGGCAACATGCTCCGATACTTCTTACGCCAGGCAAAAATTGGAAGGACAAAGCCCATCAGGACGATGTTTTTTATAAATGTTTGTACATTGGTAAGTTTCAATGCATCACCAAAGCAGCCACAATCCGGAACAAGGTTGTAAACCGCATCAAAAAAAGTCAGTATCGTAAAAAACATCATCATTGGCACCAGCAGCCATGCAGTTTTGCGAATCCAAAGATTGAACAGCAGGCTGATTCCAAGTAAAAACTCAAGCGTACAGAGGAAGATGGTAAGGTAAAGGCTTAATGGAATAAAACTTTGAATATTAAAGGCAACAAAATAATCTTCCATCCTGTACACCGTGCCTAAAGGATCAATGCCTTTCACAAATCCCGAGTAAACGAAGACAAGCCCGACAAGTATCCGAAAAACAGTTCTAAGAATTTTCATACTCCATGTTAATTTAGCACCACTGGTGCATCGTATTATCAAGATAATATTGCTAAACGTGTCTCACTCACAGAATTACCAGGTTCCGTTAAAGGGTGAATGCCGGGCATCCTGATTCATGCAACAAAACCGACAAATATTCAGAGGCTAAAATTAAGAAAATTTCGTGGTCTGGCGGGTGTTTTATTCGGTGGTTTTAACAAAGAATTAACAAGTGAACCGGAGGACAGGTTGCCAGGTTGACAATCAGAGTGTCTGACAATAATCAGGATGATTCATTTACTGAGATTACAAATAACTGTATTACTGAATGTTAACTTATTGCTTTTAAATTCGGTAAATAAGTAGTTAAATATTGTTAATTCATGTCATTAGCTGATGAATCGGACGTATCTTTGTCTGGATTTATTCTAAATATGAATCGTCTTTACGGCACACACTTCTCCCCTGTAACCAGGAGTAACTATTTTGCTTCCAATCCCCGTTTCGCTCGCTGTTCAAAAGATCTTTTTTGATTCCATTTAGTTATTATTCAAATATTTGGTTTTAACAACATCTAACAGTAAAACTACAACCAATGAAAAAGATTTTTACAATTGTGGCTTTAACTATTCTTTCCGGTCTGCAGGCAGTCGTGTCGGCTACCAATGTTTCCGGGGTGATTTCCGCCAATACCATCTGGAATGCGGCAGGCAGTCCTTACATCGTGACATCATTCATCACTGTTAACAACGGTGTAACGTTAACCGTGCAATCGGGTGTCACCGTGAAATTCGCTGATGCCCAGTACATGCTGGTGTATGGAACCCTGGATGCCACGGGTGCGACTTTTACATCAAACAATGCCCTTCCTACCCCAGGAATCTGGTCATTTATTCAAACAGGAGGTGCACTCATAACAGACATAGGTACTGTTACCATGAATGGTTGCCAGGTTTTATATGCCAATTCATTCAATGTTTATCGGGGCAAGGCAAACCTGACAAACACGGACCTCCTTAATTTTAACACCAACGGGGTGGATGTTCAGGCCAACTGCCGGTTTAAAATGACCGGTGGAAGCATTAACACCAGCAGTGTTACTGCCGCAGCCTCAGGTTATGGCATCGGGGGATACAGTAAATCAATGGACACTATTTCAGGTGTCACCATCCAGCATTTTCAATATGGTTTATATATGAGGTTGAATTCTGTCTTTGACCTTACCAACACCATCATTACCAGTTGTACCTGGCCGGTGTATTACCAGGCTTCTGCCGATCTTACCCTGCATGGTGTCAACACCCTGACAGGGAACACAAACTCCCTTATCAACCTGGCTTTCAATAGCATGACAGACACATTGGTTCTGCCCACCATCAGCCTGCCTTACTATTTACCCTCCAGCCTGACAGTGCAGCATGGGGGCTGGGTAACGTTTCAGACCGGAAATACTTTAAAAGTAGCTGCTAACCAATATCTCTACGTTTATGGCCGACTTGATGCCACCAGCACCATATTCACCTCAAACAATGCGATACCGGCAACTGGAGACTGGGGCTACATCCAGGTGGGCTCAAGTACGGTTGCTGATTCAGGAAGGGTTACCATGAACGCCTGCCAGATCCAGTATGCGCAACAACTATATGTATATAATGGCAAGGCGTCACTGACAAATTGCAATTTACTGAACTTTTTGTATCACGGTGCCCAAATCAGCGCATTGGGAAAACTGAATATGCTTGGAGGATCAATGAGTACGAGCAGTTCGTGGGCACTCACCAACGGAAGTTGCATTCTGACCAGTGCAAATGCACATTCAACGCTTTCAGGAGTGACCCTGCAAAACACTTTTTACGGGTTATATCTTGCAGCCAATGCGGGTGTTGATATTACAAATATTACCATAACAAGCTGCAAATGGCCAATCTGGTATGCCGCTTCTGCTGATCTCACTGTTCATGGCATCAATGTTCTGACCGGGAATGTCAATACTGCCGCGAATTTGGGTTTCGCCTCTTTTTCTGATACACTTACATTACCTGTTCTTAACATCCCTTACTATTCACAATCTGGCCTGACAATTAACTCAGGGGGCAGATTGGTGATAAGTTCAGCCAATATATTAAAGTTTCAGATCGGTACTTCTCTCGAGGTAAATGGTGCACTGGTTGCAAATGCAAATCCCGGTGAAAACATATTCTTCACCTCGTTTTATGATGACAACTGGGGCGGGGATACCAACAATGACGGAACCACTACTGCACCGGCACAAAGCAACTGGTACGGAGTAAGGTTCAATGATCCGAGCAATGATGCCACATGTTTGATGCGCCGGTGTAAACTCAGGTATGCAGGCGCCGGAAGCACTGGTGGCATTTCAATGTTCAACGCCAGCCCAACCATTGATTTATGTGATCTGTCCAACAATTACTATGGTGTTTATATGCAGTATGCATCAAACCCTGTGTTTTCAAACAACACCATTGGTTCCAGCCAGTTTACTCCGATAGCAATGTCATTTGAAGCAAACCCCACCATGCCCAATAATATTCTCTCTTTTTCAGACAATGCCTATGATGCAATCGGGCTTATAGGGGGAACACTTACTGCCAATGCGACCATCATCAAGCGCTCAGTCACGACAGTGCAGAACATCACCTACCTGTTGCTGAGCCAGGTCACAATCCCGGTCGGCAAAACACTCACCATCAACAAGGGCATCGTGATTAAATCATATTCTTATACACACCGGATCTTAGTTGACGGAACCCTCAATGCCATTGCAACTGCCGACAGCATGATCACCTTTACCTCCGCAAAGGACGACAACTATGGAAATCCGGGTGATTGCAACAAAGACGGAACCATTACGTCTCCGGCAATTGGCGACTGGGGGGGAATCATTTTCGATCCCGGAAGTTTCGGCACCCTGAATTATTGCCGTATTAAATATGCAACCACCTGGAACTACGGATTCTCTACATGCAGCACAACGGAATATCTAAATGACGGCGCTGTGGCCATGATTGATGCAAGTCCTACTATTTCCAACTGTGAGTTTAAGGACCTGAATTACGGTATTTCATGTTACAGGGTATCGAACCCCACGATCTCAAATAACAGCATGATCAACATTACCTATACGCCGTTTTGTATTTCCGGCTCCTCAGATCCGATTTTTACCGGTAATACCTTCACCAATGTGAGATGGAGGGCAATCGGGCTGCTGGGCGGGTATGTCTGCCAGAATGGAACGATAAAAAAGAGGGATGTAGCCGGTTATACAAACATCACCTACGTTCTGCTGGCTGATATGACTATCAAAAGCGGCACCAATGTCAATGTGGAACCAGGTGTGGTAATTAAGGTAAATAGCTGCAATCTCTATGTTGACGGCGGGTTTAAAACCGATGGCCTTGTTGCCCAGAAGGTGGTGTTTACCAGTCTGAAAGACGACAATGAAGGGAACCCTTTCGACACCAATGGCGATGGAAATGCAACAGCACCAGCGTCAGGAAACTGGGGTACAATCAAGTTCAGGGCAACAAGCAATGATGCGTATTGTAAAATAAATTATACAACTGCCAAATTTGGCGGAAGTACTGGCGAAGGAACCATTACATTTGAAAATGCCGGTGGTCAGATCAACTATTCAACAATTACCGACAGCTATTATTATGGCATATATTGCAACGGAAACGCTACTCCTGCTATTGATAACCTGGTAATTCAGAACTCCCGGCTCGACCCGATTGCAATGTCTTTGTTATCAAATCCTGTGTTGACGAATATCACATTTTCAGCCAACGAAAGCAAGGCCATTAAAATTATTGAAGGCACTCTTTCATCAGATGCCACCCTGGCAACCAGGAATGTTGCAGGCATCAATAACATCGCCTATATTATTTCAAATCTTACGATTTCAACCAATGCCAAATTAACGATACTCCCGGGAGTGGTTATTAAAGTTAACGTTTGGTACGGGAATATCAATGTACTTGGCCACCTTATCGCCAAAGGCCTGCCTGGCAACAAAATCTATTTCACTTCTTATGCGGATGATTCCAAGGGTGGCGACTCAAACAACGATGGCAACTCAACTGTGCCAACCCGGGGCGACTGGGGGTATTATACCGGTGGTATAAACTTCTCCGATCATGCCAACGACAGTCTTACCTATTGTGAAATTTCCTACCCGTTGAAGGGTGTGTTTTTCAGCAATGCCAATGCAATAGTCGACAACTGCGTTATTCAGCAGATTTCTGATTGTGGTATCGATATTTTCGGGTCATCAAATCCTTCGATAACAAATACACAATTCAACAACATTCAGTATTCGCCGATCAGGTTAAGTATGTTCTCCAACCCCACTTTCACAAACTGTACGTCGCTGAACGTGGGCCGCATGGCTTTAACTGTGCGTCCGGAGACCTATTCACAAAGTGCGGTTGTTCCAATGCGTAATTTCGGAGGCTATACCAACATCACCTATTACATGGAAGGAGCATGCACCATTAATTCCGGTACAACCATTACGATCCCAGCAGGCATTGTTTTTAAATCAAGCGGCGCGAATGGGTTTACCGTTAACGGGCGGTTAAATATACTTGGGATCAATGCCAACCGGGTCAGGTTTACCGATTATCGCGACGATGCTGTAGGTAACCCCGGCGATATGAACCAGGATGGATCTGCTACTGTTCCGGCTACTTCCGGCTGGGGTGGAGCCTGGTTAGTTTTCAATGACGTTTCAAATGACTCAAGTATCGTGCAATACACCAATCTTAAATATGGCAGTGTTGGAATCTCAATGACGAGCGCCTCTCCTTCCATTGATCGTGTTATTTTCAGATCCCTGAACTACGGGGTTGATCTTAATGGAGTTTCTCAACCGAAAATCGACAATTCACAATTTCAGGACCTGCAATATTATCCTATGCAACTTTCACTGGTATCATTCCCTTCCTCAATAACAAACAACACCATTTCCGGTACCACCTACAAAGTTATTAAAGTTCGGGATGAAACACTGACCCAGGATATCACCCTCGCGAAACAATCATTTGGCGGAGTACCTAACATAAGCTACCTTTTCGGTTCATATATTATCGGAACCGGGGCCACCTTAACAGTCAATCCGGGTGTCGTTTGCAAGTTCAATGCCGGTGGTGGAATCACCGTCAATAAAGGCCTCATTGCAGAAGGTGGTTTCCGCGCTGACAGTAACATAGTTTTTACAAGTATCAAGGATGATTTTTATGGTGGCTACTCAAATTCCGACTCCACAGCAACAAGCCCCGATTATGCCAACTGGAGTAACATCGCATTTAATGACCAGGCCCTTGATCCGATTTGCCGTTTGAGACATTGTATTGTCAAATATTCCAATCACGGGATACAGACTACCAGTGCAAGCCCAACGGTAACATACAGCACAGTTGCGAAGAATTATTATGGTGTATATGCTACAGCGGCATCAAACCCGGTTTTTCACTATGTCGATTTTGACAACAACTACTACTGGTCAGTTAACAATGTGAATAAATCGTTTGTGATCGATGCAACAAACTGCTGGTGGGGAAGCAATCTCGGCCCGATTCAGACCAATACCCAGGGGAATGGCACAAGCGTGCAGGAGCTGGTTACTACATCTGTAAATTACGCACCCTTCCTGCTTAGCGGGGCCAACAATCCCATCATGGGAGATGTCAGCCAGAATGGTGCTGTTCAGGCTTATGACGCGTCTCTTGTTTTGCAACATGTTGTTGGCAGTATCACGCTGAATGCGACACAACAACAAGTTGCAGACGTCAGCTTCGCCGCAGGGATTACCGCCTATGACGCCTCACTTATTCTGCAATATGTCGTCGGAATAATAACAAATTTCCCGGCAGAACTTGCCAAGCCTGTATACTCATCTCTTACCGGCACCCAGTTACTCGTTGGAAGTGCAAATGTTCAGAACGGAGAGAATTTCACCATTCCGCTGAGGGTTGTGAATGACTCAGGAATGGTTTCAACAGATATCAACCTTCATTATGATCCTGTGTACCTGCAGGTCAACCAGATAACCTCTACCCTGACAGATATGAACATGGTCTTTCATAATGACAGCATTAACGGAATTCTTTCAATTGCGCTTGCCGGGACAACTCCTTTGCTATTTGACACAACATTGGCAGAGGTTTCATTCCATGCAATTTCAGCCGGAGGAAACCAGGTGACCACCATGCTGACGGCGGACAAGTTCCTTGCCAACGAGATGGATCAAACAGCGAATGTAAGCCCCGGAAGTGTGACAATTAACGATAATACGACAGGGATCGCGATAAACCCGGGCGAGATGCAGGGGATGCTATTGCCGGTTTTCCCAAATCCTTCTTCGGGAAATGTAACATTGAATTATCAGGTATACGCCGAAAACCTTAAAGTCACCATAGAAGTATTCAACATGGTTGGGCAAAAAATTGTGACACTGGTGAATGCAGTTGGGGAAAAAGGGAAGCATGCCATCTCAGTTTTAAACAATGGCAGCCAGCTTGACTCCGGCTCCTACCTGATAAGAATGACTGTAAATGGAATTTCTCAGACACGAAAGCTCCAGATTGCAAAACAATAAATGAAACAAAACCAGCTATGCTTTGTGGCACCTTCTGTAAACATGGAAGGGCTGCAGGCTGGCAGGTGAATGTCACGTCGCTTATGACTCCATTTCTTAAGATAATCTTTTAAGGTTGACTTGTTTTTTAAATCAACAACAATGAAAAAAAACACCACGATTGCCCTGTTCATGCTTATTTTGTTGTCAAATACAATTGCACTCGCTCAAACAATCAGTATGCGGATTCCGGATAGTACTGTTTTGTCAGGGAACAACATCGATCTGCCAATCTATGCCGACAACACCCTTACAGGCAACAATGTATTATCGTATGTACTGCAATTGACTTATAACCAGGCTTATCTCCAGGTTGTTTCTGTAATCACCACCGGAACAATCAGCGCCGCATTTGGCAGCCCGGCTGTAAACAATTCTGTTCCAGGTCATGTGACAATTGCGGGAGCAGGCATTTCGCCGTTGACAGGTGCGGGAAAATTTATTTTTATTCGGTTTAAAGCCTTGCAGCCCGGGAGTATTGTTGTAAATTTCTCTGGTTCACAAAACAACTATTTCAACGAAGGAATTCCTGCAATGGCCTTTGACTATGGCATCCTTACTGTTTCCACACCTCCCTATATCACTATCTCCCCGAATACCGGCATCCTTACCAAAGGTGAGACATTGCAATTCAGTGTGTCTGGCGGGATGGCCCCTTATCAATGGTTTGTGACAAATGCAGGAGTCTCCTCTATCGGACCCGCCGGACTGTTAACCGGACTTCAGGCAGGATTCACGAAAGTGGTGGTAGTTGACAATCAAGGATTGCGGGACACGACGAATTCCCTGGTTGAAGTCAGGGCCTTGCGTCTAACCATACCTTCCAACCTCACTCAATGGCAGGGATCTGACATTGATATACCAGTCAACACTACTGATCTCAACGGATTAAGCATCTATTCGGGAAATTTCAGCCTCAGTTTTAATCAGAACATCCTTACACCCATTGGGATTGTTCAGGCAGGAACCTTACTCGCATCATTTCCCTCACCGGTTTTCAACCTGACTATTCCCGGAAACTTTTCTATTGACTTTGCCGGGGCAACACCAATAACAGGAAGCGGAACGCTGATTTATGTAAAATTCCATGTCTCCGCAATCAATTCCGGGGGATCAAACCTCACTTTCACCAACGGTCTTTTCAATGAGAATTTAGTTCCTAATTTCACAAACGGTTTTTTTTCGACCATTAATTTACCGGTTTTGTCGATAACGCCGAACAGCGGAATCTTGGTTGCAGGCCAAACCAAACAATTCATACTGAATGGCGGCGGTGCTCCTCCGGTTGTATGGAGTGTCAGCAATCCTTTGGTTGCATCCATCACCCAATCCGGTCTGATGACAACCATCAAAGGAGGAAATGTGACTGTTAATGCGACGGATGTGCATGGAGCCTCTGCAACAACCGGAAACTGGTTAGTTTATGACACACAGATTATCATGCCTGACACGACCACCTGTCCGGCTGCAGGAGAATTTTACTATCCGGTTGTAATCAAGTCATTGCCTGCAGGAGAATCAGTAAATTCAATCCAGGCAACAATTACCTATAATTCAGCGTACCTGTCGTTCCAGAATCTTGAAAACAATGGAACGCTTACCCAAGGCTGGACATTTGTGAG
This sequence comes from uncultured Bacteroidales bacterium, assembly GCA_903926565.1. Taxonomy (GTDB): domain Bacteria; phylum Bacteroidota; class Bacteroidia; order Bacteroidales; family FEN-979; genus CAIVAT01. Next base: position 3,926 of record CAIYJU010000148.1, on the reverse strand, counting down.
TAATCCGGCTGCAGGACAAGTAACTTTTGCAGGTTCCGGTGTTACTTCTTTCAATACTGCTGGTATTGTTGTGTTGCTGAAATTTGTACTCAAACCAACCTTTGTGCTTGGATCGAATGCCTTTCTGCAAATTTCCAACCTGACTTTGAATGAAGGAACTCCCAACCCACTGATTGATGTAAACGGCTATATAGCCGGAGTAAATCCAAATCTGCCTGTATCTATTTTAATTTCAGCATCAGTCAATCCGGTTTATTCAGGAAATCCGGTCACTTTTACCTCCATTACAGGTAATGCCGGCTTATTACCAGGATTCCAGTGGAAGGTTAACGGATCAGCAATACCGGGTGCAACAAATTCAACTTACACTTACATTCCCGTAAATAACGATGTGATTACCTGCGTCCTGACTTCGAACGCAGCCTGCATTACCGGTAATCCTGCTACAAGTAATATTCTGTCAATGAATGTTTCAGCTGTTCCCACAAATATTACTGCGACAGGAGTAGTATCTTCAGGACAAAACAAGTGTTACAGCGCAACGAATACAATTACAATTGCCGGAGGTGCGACCTCATTTATTGTACAAAGCGGCAGCTCTGTAACTATGATCGCAGGAGTTTCAATTGATTTTCTACCAGGATCAACTATTATTTCAGGTGGTTATCTCCATGGCTATATTGCCCCCGTTGGACCGTATTGTGTTTCTCCTCCCATGGCTCCTGTTACAACGGCAGGGCTTGATGTTGTTGAAAGTGGTCCGGATCCATCTTACTTCAGTATCTATCCAAATCCAACGAATGGGTTATTTACGGTGGAACAGAAATCATTATCAATCTCAGATCCGGTAAATATCGAAATTTATGGTATGCAGGGCGGGAAAATCATTTCTGAGATGTTTAATGGTCAGCTGAAACATCAGTTTTCATTGTCTGATCATCCGGCCGGCATATACATTATTCGCATGATTTCGGGCAACCATACTGAAACCAGAAAGATTATCAAACAATAAACCTGCTACCTGATTCAACATAAAAAACCATCCGGGAGTCTTGAAAATCAAGATGTTCCCGGATGGTGTTGTATAACCCTTTAACTAAAACAATCTGGACTTAGTTGGGCTTAGTTTGTTTTTATCAGTTTAAAAGTTTCAGGATTATTATCTGAAATAACTTTCACAAAGTAGAGTCCCTGGGGTAAATCCGTTACCATGAATTCATGTTTACGTTCACCTGACATCACTCCGGACATCAATTTCTCGCCGTTCATCCCATAAATCTCAACCTGAACATTCCCGCAAACTTTCTCGCTTTTTTCCTCGATGGTGAAATTTCCACTGGTTGGGTTTGGATAGAGTTTAAAACGGGAAACTGTCGAAATAACAGATGGCTCTTCTTCTCCTGCCACAACTGATGGCAATGCAGGGGCTTGTTGTCCGCAATATTGATTATTGGTAGTGATATAACCATGCATATATCCTCCTGAAAGAATTTTAGTACCAGGAAGATAGATGATGTTTTGACCTGCGATCATTGTCACAGAGCTCCCGCTCTGAACAGTAAATGTTGAGGCGCCTCCCGCAACAGTAAGTGTTTGAGTTGCACTATAGCATTTACTGTTTCCGTTCGCTATGATCCCTGAGATTGTAGTATTTACCGGAACACCCAGCACTTCCATAACTACAGCGTTCGCAGTAGCAGGATTGTTTGAAACACAATACGCATTGGAATTAACTTTACAGGTGACCTCATCATCGTTAAGCGGGGTGTAGGTGAAAGTTGGATTATTGGTTCCAGCGTTAACCCCATTTACCTGCCACTGATAGGATGGCATGTCACCTCCGTTGACTACTGAGGCAGTGAAAGTTACTTCAGTTCCAACGGGTACTGAATTCGCAGATGCAACAACTGAAATACTGACAGGAACTGGCTGAATGACATCGATATATGCACAATTCCACATCCAGTTGATACAATGCGTCGTAAGGTTTTCAGCCATAATCGAATAATATCCGGGCATTGTCTGGTAACCAAATGAAATTGGCGCACCCCATCCTACAACACTCATTAAAGGAACCATAAAGTCCTGGTAGTAGAAATTGTACAATACACCAGGCTGTGAACTAACCATGACAATCTCGATCCCCTGGCCCCCGGCGCAGTATTCACCGTTCCCGTTAACCTGGTATACAATGGGCAATTGATTAATTTTAACCGTGACCGGTTTAATCGCAAAACACCCTGTGGAAGTAGTTGCCATGATATAATAAGTCCCGTTGCCGGCGGTTGTCGGATTCGGCATTGGAATTGTAGCCGCAGCATTCATCCAGTAACTGAATGTCACCGTTCCGCAGAAAGAGCTGCCGGCTGTAACTGCCGGTGACGTCAGATCGATCCTGTTTGGGGAACATGTCTCCTGTGGATGTGTCACCAAATCGCTGAAATTCAATGTTACCGTTCCGTTTGAACCAGTCATTCCTGCAGCATCAATAAATGCGTAATCAAACGAAATAATGATGCCTCCGTTATTTGGATCAACTACAAGCAGTGCAGGGTTATAGTTATGAATGACCTGGTTCAGTGTTACCTCTGATCCATTGTAATAGATGGTACCATTATTTGCCAGTGTTTTGATTGCAATGGTACTGCCTGATCCCAATGTTCCGTCCTCAACATCGGTGCCTGTAAGCAAAGGTACAGTAACCGTGGTGGTGCCTCCAGGGTTGGTAAAACAACCTGCTGCCGCAAATGCAACGGGCAATTGATCCAGTCCGAAGTTGGCATTGAATAAACTTCCGTTATTCGTACTTACAAACAGTCTGCCATCAATGAATCCGTCGTTTCCTGCACCTACCCCGAGAATTTCACCTGTAGAAACCCAATTAATCGGATAGCTGGCTGTTGTCAACATCGAACCTTCAGATTGCTGTGAACTGGTCAGGATAAGGATATAAGCTGTATTGAACTCAACACCGTCAGTCTGTGTGAAGTAGAAGGTTCCGTCGGGGTTAACCAATATAGAGGACACAACCCCTTTCGTAGGACTAACAAGGTTAATATAGATACCACCACCACCATTCGTCGGACTACCTGATACAATGCTGTTGTTCATCCCATTCGCATCGTCATAGATATTTCCCATGATGAAAACGAAATCCTGAATATCGTCGTCGGTGTCACTTACCGTTCCTCCGATTGGATCAAATCCGGTTACCGTTGCAATGTTTGTAAAGGTCCCTGCATTGATGTCAGCCTGAGTAAGTGTATAAGTAGCGGTGAAAGTTGTAAAATCAGTTACACCGGGAGCCAGGGTGATGGCACTTCCATTTACCAGGACCTGCGGGTCAGTCACCACAATATTTGTAAGTAGTGCATTCCCTGTATTTGTAACCGTAAAGGTATATGTGATCTGGTCACCAACATTTGCAATATTATCCGGATACACAACACCAAGGTTCAGGGTGCCAGTCTTAACCAGTTCAACCGATGGTGAATAAATAGTTACTGTAAAGGTGCAGGATGAGGTGTTGCCACAGGCATCTGTGGCAGTCCAGGTAACAGATGTCGTTCCGGTTGAAAAAGAATAACCTGCAAGAGTGGACAAATTATTAAGGTTATTGGTCGCAGTCACACTTCCACAATTATCTTCCAGGTTTGTGTAATCAAACTCACTTCCAACAGTTGTGTAAAAAGTCATCCCCCTGGCAATTGTTCTGATTTGCGGAGAAGATGGACATGAAATGGCCGGAGCGGTTTGATCCTGAACCGTGATGGTCTGGCTGCGGCTCAAGGCGTTGCCACAGTTGTCGGTGGCTTTCCAGGTGCGGGTCAAGGTGTAGGAATCATCACAGGCGCCGTCGGTTCTGCTCTGGCCCTCATAGGTGATGGTCAAAGCTGCATCGCAGTTGTCCGTAGCGGTGACATCTG
>CAIYJU010000147.1 GCA_903926565.1 uncultured Bacteroidales bacterium | reverse complement strand
GTTTCGCTTGAAACATAGTTATGACTGGCGCCGTTGAATTTCACCCTGCTTGTTCCTTCAGCAAAACCCGCGGTTCCCACCGTATTCGTCCAGTTTCCTGCGACTGTTACAGTTGTAGCACCCGGGCTGAAAGTACCCTGGTCAATAGTCACACTACCTGCAATCGTAATATTGCTGATGGCGGTTGTAGTGCCAGATGAACTGAACCTTACATTGTTAAACACCCCGGCACCAGCAGCATAATTGCCGAGGCTTTGGGTAGTGCCATCGAAAACGAATGTACCTGTATTGGAATTACCTGTAAAATCGTAATTTCCATTCATGAAGAAGCCTCCTTTAAGGACAATATCCTGGTTCGAATAACTACTAAGATTACAGGATGGCTGACTATAGAGTGAGCCATTAATTGTTAGCGGCTGAGTACAAAGATTACTTACCCTGATCCAGTCTGTACCAGACTTATAGGTATTAACGTTTGGCAATGCACAGGCAGCGCTGTACGATCTGATCCAGTTTGTTCCTGCACCGGTAAAATCGACATTCCCATTGGCGAGGTTAGCTGTGGCACCCACATTAAAGTTCCAGTCTCCATAAACCCAGAAAACACCACTGGCAGTAAAGTTTGCTGTTGAACCTGAATTCCAAAACACGTTGCCCAATGCCCTGATCACCCCTGCAGCATCGGTAAGCCCCAACTGACCATTGATAGTCAGGTCGTTGCTGATCGCGAGTTCCATGGTTTGCACATCAACCTGTGCCCCGGTGCCAATTGTAAGACTATTGCATTCCTCCTTGGTGAAAAAGAGATAATTGTCAACATAAACGGGCTGATAGCCGGTATTATTTACATATACAGGTTCGTCAATGGTAGGAATGTGTCCTAAGGACCAGTTACCTGCATTATGCCAGTAATGTGAAAGAGAACCTGTCCAATAGTTGGGCAGTGCAGCGGTAACATTTATCGTGTAATCTTCCACTTCGCCATATGTTGTCGTTCCGCAAGGATCCACAGCACCTGTATAAGTTAATCTGACCCTCATGACCTTTGCACCCAGCGGGGTAGATAAAGGCGGGTCGATGGTTGCAGTGTAAGGCCCTAAACCGGGAGTTCCGGTGACTGTGACAGCCTCATTGGCATCCGTGAAATCACCATCATCATTCCAATCCACCCAAACACCGCATTGATCGCCGGAGTAGGCGACTCCTGCTGTCACGACCAATCCTGCTGATGAATTGACCGGTATCCCGGTTGATAAACTGGTATAATCAGAGTACCTGCCGCATGCTGAACTGTTGTTAATTGAACCAACCACTACGTTTGAGATGTATTCATCGCATCCTCCGCCTGCTTCACAATGCGACAATACATTGACGGTGTAGTCTTCCGTTTCACCATATGAAAGCAAACCACAGCTTGTTGCCGAACCATATCCCAGGCGTACACGCATGGTTGTATAACCGGTCAGTGCCGTTACAGGGGCAGCGATGCTGACCGTATAAACCGGACCGGCACCGGTACCAAGCGCAAACTCTTCCCCTGCATCGGCAAAGTCGCCATCCTGGTTCCAGTCTACCCATGCTTTACCCACATCCCCGGCATATCCAGTGATGGTTACAGATAATGCTTCGCTGCTACCCTGAATGATTTTATTCACCATTCCGGTATAATCACCGTACCCACCCGGAGATCTTCCGGATGTATTGTTGATGGTTCCCATCACCACCTTGCTGATGTACTCAAATGCATTGAAAGTGGTCGACCTGGCACTGCAATAGCTATCGTTGGGAGGTGTTGTCATACCATTAATAATAAGTGCATAAGGTTGTGACCCACCTGAAAGAGTGCCGGTATGAGTGACACGGATGGTATAGTACCCGGCAGCAGGGCTGAGCATGTTTACGGATTCAACATTGTCCCTGAAATTATTGCCTTTGGTGGCGTTCGATGATGGCGAGGCAGGATTTAAAATCCATGGATAATTTGTTGTTGCCCCTATCACCCTTACGTCAAGATTATTGACAAGCATCAGTGTGGTTGGATTCAGTGAAGCAGCCGGAGGTGTTCCGGCCGGATCAGTCCAGGAAAGCGTAATATTTACATTGGAACCATTGCTATAGTAAGTATAATCGGTCGTCTGGCCGTTGACCAGGGTTGCCTGAACAATCTGGCCACCCTGTGTATTATCAGTGGTAATTAAATTCGCGGCTCCTGAAGCATTAAGGAGTCCCCAGCCAAACATATAATCCGGACCGTTCGCCGGGCCGGCTTCATTGGCCGTATTGATTACCAGGCCCTTGAGTGCTGCTGCAGTCATGGTGCCGCCTCTGAGGGCTTTATAGTGCTCCTGCAGAAGAACAAGTGAACCTGTTGTATTCGGGGAAGCCATTGAAGTGCCATCGAGTGTTGTATAATCTGCATTTCCGGTATTTGTGGTGGAATAAACTCCTACTCCATTTGCAACGATATCCGGCTTTATCCTTCCGTCGTCGGTAGGACCGTAACTGCTGAAAGTACTGATCGTCACACTTGCCGGACTAACCCAGCCACCAGGGATATCATTCACAGCTCCGACAGTCAATATATTTTTTCCAACACCATGCTGATCAATACAATCATACCCGTCGGCCCCTCCATCCGGGTCGCGGGCAGTGGTGCTATATACCCAGTTGGTTCCATCATAAACGTAATGGCCTCCGGTATGGTCATCATTCCTGTCATTTCCTGACGCTTTAACAATCAGGTAATTAGGTGCATTGTAGGCAATCTGATCCCATTCCTGGGATGAAACATCATAAAACCCAAACAGGTAATCTTCAGTTGAACTGATTGAAGGATTGCCATACCAATACCAGTTGGCATTGTAAACCCAACCCCGGTTCCATCCATAAGAATGGTTGGACAGGGTCATGCCGCCAGAGGCAGCTGCGGTCATTTCAGTATTGTCATCGGTCCATTCATATGCATGAAGCAGCGCTTCTGTAGCCATTCCATGTGCTGCTGCAACCTGTCCTTCACCGACGATGGTTCCTGCAACATGGGTCGAATGGTAACTCGTTGATCCGGGAGCATCCATTTGAGTAACTCTTGATCCTCCTCCATTGTTAAACTCCTGATGCGTGGTGAGTACGCCACCACCATCCCATTCACCAACCAGATAACCCACACCTGTCAGGTTTAACCCGGTTGAACCACCTGACCAGATATCGTCGGTATTGGTTGTTCTGCCGGCATTAAGGTTCGTTGTGGAGTAGGATTGAGGAAAACCGAACTGGTCGATATACTGAATCTCACTGACCCCTTTCTCCGTCTCCTTTCGGATCGTCCACCCTTTTTCCTTAGCAATACGCTCTAATTCTGCTCTCTGCAGCAGGTGTTTCTGATGGAAGGCATCTGTCATTTTTAACAGATTCTCTTTTTGAGGGTCAGATTTCTCTTTTTCGGTTCGGTTCTGAGAATATAACTTATTCAATCCGAGAACGACCAGAACCAATAAAACAATGATAAATTTCAACTTCATAAAAATGGTTTTTGGGTTTAACTTTATGGACAAAATTTTTTTCAAAAATACAAAATCAAATCAGTATTAAAACACTGTTTTACCAATATCTGGTC
>CAIYJU010000146.1 GCA_903926565.1 uncultured Bacteroidales bacterium | reverse complement strand
GTCCGTGAAACATTATTCTGCTGAGCTCTGCAAACATTATTGTACGGCCAGTATGGACCGTCTTTTGATTGTTCATTCCTGCCTGTAATTAATGATTACCATTGATTCCTTCGCGTAACTTTCAAATGAAAAATTGTATTTGGACTCCTTATTCAAATGCCATAGTAATTTGTTCAAGAACGTCTTGGGCATCTTCCTCCCAACCTGGTCCTATATCCTCTATAAGGTTGTAGAACTCACTATGTTTTTCTTTGATGTCTATAGTAAATAAGAGTAAAACCTCTAATCCAAATTGTAAAAAATCCATTGGATTAACTTTATCTATGTCAGTTCCGTAGCCTGTGATTAATGATTCAGTGAAAAAAGAGATAAATATTTTTGAAGGTTCGATTGTTGACTGTGACTGTGACTTTCTCGTTGCTTTCATGATATTCATCTTGCTGGATATGGTTGGCAAGGCTGCGATTAAGTGGTCTTTAAAATCTAAGACACTTGGATTGATGCTTGGTAACAACTCTGCAATGGAGTGTTTCTTTGATAAGATTGAATTATCCCAATTATGAAAAACATACAACCCGCATAAAAACGGCCATTCCATGTCCTTATAATCTTTGGATTGATTAAAATACTCATTGGTATTGTTCCAGATGTTATAGCATAAAGAACCGATCAGTGTTTCCCAGTTTCCTTTTTTCATAATGATTTGTTTAAATAAGATGCCAAACTAACCCATATGTACCAAAAAAACGAAATCTACCAATGCCAGCATTGAGTTCCCCAATCCTAAAAATTCTATTTACTAAATCGACTTTAAAAGAATAATGTTCAGTTATTTCCCGCTTGAAAACGGCAAGATCATTGCCAGACGTTTTGTGTTTTGGAAACAATTCAAGCAGAAGATCATCGATCGGGTGGGTAATGGTCATTTGGTTCTTAGGCTAAGGAATTTCAAAGGTAAAATTTTTCATTGATTTCCTTATGCTTTGAAAATATTAGGTTTGGAGGAAAAACTTGATGCAAATCAGGCTAAGGAACTATAGGTTATCATACACATCATAAATCTCCTTATCCCGAATCCCCAGATAAACCTTGGTAGTTTTAATATTTGAATGGTTAAACATTTCGCTCAGCAGAATTAGACTTCTTTCTGAATTGTCATTGTTTTCAAACACCCTGCGTCCAAAGCTTTTACGAAAGGAGTGACTTGTAAAACTATCCATATCCTTTACTAAATTATATTTTATAGCTATTTCCTTGAGATTCCGATTTACCCACTGAACTGATATCGCATCAGTGCCAAATCTATTGGAGAATATCAGGTCTTCAAGGTTTGAGATTTTGCCAGCTGCCATTGACCTGATAATTATCTCAGTCAATTGAGAGTTGACTTTGATTTTCCGGGCTTTTTTGGTCTTCTTTTCAATTATATCAATGAATTCCTTGCCTAATAAATCAACCCATCGCAAGGTTAAAATATCGCTGATGCGGAGTCCGGTATAAATGCCAACTGATATCAGCATAGCAAACTTCCAATTACCATCCCTTTCCAGTTTTAGTATCAGGGATTGTGCTTTACCCCACTCAAGGTAATCCGACTTGGTTATTTGACCTTTTAGCGACATAAGTTGTGTTTTTGAATCAGGGTTGATGAAGTTCTAAAACGTTTCAAAAACACTTATATTGTATAAAAGTGAAATAATTAAATCTTGGAAAGAATCCGTGTTTTCATATGGGTCTGAAATGCAGTTGGTTGAAAATTGATCTGTGTTTCACTTAATATATAAGTGAAACATAGGCCCTCTCCAGAGCCTTCTTCTTGCCTGTCAGATTTTTGTTTCCCTATGTTTTGAATTTATCGGTCTGATCCAACAGTGTATTCTGAAAAATTAAGGATGCCACGTCCATAGAAGACCAATGAACAGGAGGTAAAACCAGGCTTCCGCTACTACGATCCCCTCACCCAGACCAATGCCTGGAGGTATGAACCTTTAAAGGGGGTGTTGATTGGCAATGCCATGCGGATCAGTTTTTATGATGATGGCTACAAGAAAAGCGTAAGAAGTCCCCTTTTCTTCAGTCACAAAAATGTCATCTCTCTCTATCTGGGTGGTAACTCAACGCCTATCTATAAGGGGGATTACGAAGGGTTAAAGGAGTTGTATACCCGGCCAAAACATGTGATGTGCCTGTTTTTGCTCACCAAAGATGGGCTGGTGGAGGTCCAGACCAACATCTCCATTGCCATCGACCTGCTTAAAAAGGTACAATCCCAGACCCTGGATTATCAGATTGTACTGACTCCCACCGTATATGACAAGGATGCCCCTGTATCGAAGCCCACCATGGAGTTACTGGGACCCCTGGCCTTCAAGAATCCTCCAACCTATGCCATGATTACTCTGGGTGATCCTGCCACTGATGAGGTGCTGAAGACCCTGCAGGCTGGCAAATATGCAAAGCTTTTCAACGCATACAAAGAGTTCCGCAACGGACAAACTCCGGAGATTATCGACCAGGTTAAGGAGGTAGAAATCATTGATGGCCCTACGATTGCCACGGCCCCAAAGGAGTCAGCCAGGGAGAGAGTACTGCGCCAGGAGAGAGACAAGAACCTCATAGAGGAACCAGATTTATCAGATGATTTGCCGTTCTAACATTTCAAATATTGGACAGTAAACAGCCTTTACTGTCCAATATTTGCTAAAAGCAAAACCATGGAAGCAATAACGATTGACGGCAAAAAGTACGTCCCTGTAGATGAAAGGATCAAGGAGCTACACCGTAGGGAGCTGGATTTCAGCCTTACCAGTACATGGGACTTTATCCCTGTTCACAACCTGTTTGTGGTTAAGGTGCAATTACAGATCAGACATGCAACCTGGACAGATTGGTATGAAGGGACTGCCAGTAAAGGCTTTGGAGTAGGAATATTTAAGGCTGCAGCGGTATCCTGGGCTGAAACCATCGCCAGGGGCCGTGCCATCGGAGTCTACCTGGCCCCGGCCCTGGCAGAGATCGGGGCAGAACTGGTCAGTGCGGAGGAGGTTCATAAGGAAGAATCTTCGGGTGGCACGTCCCCACTAACCGCGTCCTCACTAACAGAAGGAGCGTTAACAGCACTAAAAAACAGAAAGCGATGATTATAACAGAAGTTGAGGTAGCGAAGGTTTCGGTTTACATGACCGCATGGACCCTTGAGGAATATGGAATCCTTATCTCTAACGAAAAGGCTATGGCAATGTTCATTGCGCTATTAGCAGATTTTAGAAACAACGATGGATTAAGTGAAGTGCTAAACGCCTTTGATGAACGTTTTATAATCCCTGCAGATGAAACGCGCCCATCCAGAGAGTGAACTGCAACAGGCCTGTGTGAAATATTTCCGCATGCAGTTCAGATTTCACGCGTTATACCTCTTCGCAATACCCAATGGAGGAATCAGGTCCAGACTTGAAGCATCCATCATGCAAGGGGAGGGGGTTACACCTGGGGTTGCTGATCTCTTTCTGGCCTTGCCATCCGGTCCGTTTCATGGCCTGTTCATTGAGATCAAAAGCCCCAAAGGGAGGATAAGTGAGAACCAGGCCCACTTTTTTTCACGTCAAAGAACGGTTGGCTATCAGTGTCAATTTTGCAATTCTATCGATGGATTTATCAGCATTGTCAATGATTACATGAAACACGTAACGTGAAATCCACCCGCAGTATCCTTTCGTGATTCCAGATAGAATTTTATTCTAATATAACCCATATAGTGTATTTTGATACACACAAAATTACACACAAAAATGGATAAAACAAGAGAATTTTTCTGAAGTCATAATAAAACAATAAAGCGATGTAAATACTGTCATTACTGCATTATGTGAGATGCCGTAAATTTTGTGAATACGCAGTGCAATGAACTGCGACGGACCCTGTCTCTCCGCACCAATTGAATCAAATTCCTGAAAATCCGCTTAAATTCAATCATTTAGGCGGATTTTTTTTCTTTAATTCACCCTTGTCTTTTGTGAATAAAAAAACAGTATATTTACCCTGTTAATTAGTGCTAACCAGTATTGTATCTCACCAAAAAACTTCAACCATGAAAAAAATGTCATTTCTTTTCTTTCTGGCATTTGTCTTTGGCCTGCAACGCGGGTTTTCACAGGCAGCCTACAATCCCAATGCAATCATCCCGGTTGACCCGGCTGTGAAAACCGGCACGCTGGCCAATGGGTTGAAATACTACATCAAGTACAATAACAAGCCTGAAAAGAAGGTCGAACTGAGACTCGCCGTCAACGCCGGCTCCATTCTTGAAGATAATGACCAACGGGGGCTTGCTCATTTCATGGAACACATGAACTTTAACGGACTGAAGCATTTTCCCGGCAATGAATTGGTGCATTATCTGCAGAGCATCGGGGTGGCGTTCGGCAACGACCTGAATGCCTTTACCGGTTTCGATGAAACGGTATATATCCTGCCTGTACCGTCGGATGATGCTGATAAGCTGGATAAAGCTTTTACAGTCATTTCCGACTGGAGCGGACTGTCACTGCTCACCCCGGAAGAGATCGACAAGGAGCGGGGGGTAATCCTTGCTGAAAGCCGTATCGGCAAGGGTGCCGACGATCGCATGATGAAAAAATGGCTGCCAGCCATGCTGAACGGTTCCAAATATGCCGACCGGCTTCCGATTGGAAATGACTCCATTATTGAAAAATTCGACCACGCATCGCTGTTGCGCTTTTACCATGACTGGTACAGGCCTAACCTCCAGGCGGTGGTGGTTGTGGGCGACATGCCGGTGGATAAAGCGGAAAAGATGATCATCGAAAAATTCGGTGACTTTAAGAACCCTGCCAATCCCCGTTTCCGACAGCCGCTGTTTGAAATTAAGCCATTTGCCAAAAGCCGGGCCATGATGGTAAGCGATGAGGAAGCCGCCATGACCCAGATTTCACTGATCAGCAGTGCAAACCCAAGCAAGGAGTTGATTACCGAAGGCGATTTCATGAATAGTCTGATCAATAATCTCTGTTTCAGCATGATCTCCGGGAGACTCGACGAATTGAAAAATTCGGCCAATCCTCCATTTGCATATGCCTACACTTACCTGGGCAGCTGGGTGCGTGGGTCGGAGAGTTTTTCTGCCGGTGTAATGTGCGGTAACAGCCAGATGGAGGCCGCCATCGACGCGATTGTTACGGAAAGTATGAGCGTGAAAAAATACGGGTTCACCGAAAGCGAATTGATACGTGCCAAGGCGAAAATGCTGGCCAATTACGAACAGCTATACAACGAACGCGACAAAACAGAATCCGGGCGACAGGTATGGGAGTACGTTTCCAATTTCTTCGTGAACGAAGCCATCCCCGGAATCACATGGCAATACAACTTTGTGAAACAGAACCTGGGAAATGTAAACTTGAAAAGCTTTGATGAGATTCGTGGCAAGATCACCTACAACGACAAATACTTTTGCTATGCTACCGCCAAGACCCAGCCTGGCCTGCCAACAGACGACCAACTCAAAGCCTGGGTTGACAACGCCTTGCAAAAGCCGGTTGAGCCCTATAAGGAAAATGCCATTGCCGCTGCACTGCTAAAGGTCATGCCGACACCGGGTAAGGTGATAAAGACAGAGACAAATGAAAAACTCGGGACAACCACGCTGACGCTCAGTAACGGCGTTACGGTATGTTTGAAACCCTCCGATTTCAAAAACGATGAGATCCTCTTCAAAGGTTCCCGGTATGGTGGATTCAGCCTTTATACTGCAGAAGATTTTCCCAGCGCACAGTTCTCAAATAATGCCGTGGAAGAGATGGGTTATGGAGATTTCCAGAAGACCGACCTTGTGAAATTCCTTTCAGGGACAAAAGTCGAAGTGACCCCCACCGTCGATAAATATACAGAATGGATCGAAGGCAGGAGTACCATCAAGGACCTGGAAACCATGTTCCAGCTGATCTATCTGAAATGCACCTCTCCACGTAAGGATATGCAGGCCTTTCAGTCCTTTGTCAGCCGCGAGAAACAGCAGCTGGAATCGATCAAACAGAATCCGCAGTACCTTTTTATGGATTCATCCTATAACACCCTTTATCAGGGAAACAAACGGGCCCACCTGATTGAATCCCCTGCCATTTATGACCGGATCAACATTGACAATACGATATCGTTTTACAAACAACGGCTTTGCAATGCCAATGGGATGTACTACACCTTTGTTGGCAGTTTTACTGTTGACCAGGTCAAACCACTTATTGAGAAGTACCTGGGCAGTCTGCCCTCCGGCGATATCGAAAAGAACTACAGAGATATGGGGCTCCGGACCGTGCCGGGCAAAGTTAACTTCACCATGCGAAAAGGCTCTGAACAGCAGGCGATGCTTACCCATTACATTACCGGTGACATGCCCTACAACCCCGACGAAAATTTCCTGCTGAACCAGCTGAATTCGATTATCAATAACATGATCATCGACACCATCCGTGAGAAAATGAGCGCCATCTACGGTGGCGGTTGCGGCGGGGGAATTACCCGGTACCCGCGCGAGGAGTTCCTTATTCAGTCGCAATTCCCGTGCAGCCCGGAAAATATTGCAAAGGTCGATTCCGCATTTTTCAGTCTGATTAAAAGCACAGGGAAAGACAACGGAATTTCAGACGATGACTGGAAGCGTGTACGCGAACCGGGCCTGGAGCGCTACAAGGTCAGTATTAAGACCAATGAATACTGGCTGGCGGGGTTACAGAACGCTTCGCTGAACCAGACCGACCCCGAGCGCATTGTTACCTATGAACAACGTGTGAAAGATGTTACACCGGAGAAGCTGGTGCAGGTTTCACGCAAGTTCTATTCTGGTAAAAATGTGTTGAAATCGGAATGGCTGCCCGAAGAAAAGAAATAGAAATGCCCGGGACCGTTCATTTCGGATTTATCCTGTTCCAGTTTGCCCTGAAAGACGGATGAGCGCTGCTGCATTCTCGCTCCAACGTAATCTCACGTCGCTGTATATCATCAAGGTAGCCAAATGGATGAACCTTGTGATGCCTGTGGTGGTATTGTTCTACAAGTCAAACAGCATGACGATGCAGGACATATTCACCCTTCAGGCTGTTTACTCCGTTACCCTGATGGCCCTGGAGATCCCCACCGGGTATTTTGCCGACATGGCAGGTCGCCGCACCAGCATCCTGATTGGCTCCTTCTTTGGTTTTGCAGGCTATTTATTGTACAGCTTCTCTGGAGGTTTCTGGGAATTCGTAGTGGCTGAAACCATTCTTGGGGTTGGGATGAGCCTTGTTTCCGGTGCCGATTCAGCCATGCTGCACGACTCGCTTGCTTCCGCAGGATTGTCGGAGAAATATACCCGTTATGAAGGCAGGATCACCTCTTTCGGAAATTTCGCCGAAGCTTTTGCCGGAATAGCGGGAGGGTTGCTGGCGGCCAGCTCTTTGCGCACCCCATATTATTTCCAGGCCGGCATTGCATTTCTGGCTATTCCTGCAGCCCTGGTTTTAAGAGAGCCGCCTGTGCACGGGAATATTCGAAAACCCGGCCTTCATGACATTTTCGCCATCATCAGGAAAGTTCTTCATGGCGACCGGAAACTTTTCTGGAACACCATTTTCTCGGCCGTGACAGGTGTTTCCACACTCACCATGGCCTGGTTTGCACAGCCCTTTTTCATCAGGGCGGGTCTGCAGGTAACCCTTTTCGGTGTGGTTTGGGCACTGCTTAACCTGGCAGTTGGCATGGCCGCCATGTATGCCTGGCGGGTTGAATCAAACCTCGGCCCACGCAAAACGGTCATGCTCTTTACCTTTTTTCTGCTGCTGGGGTATTTTGGCCTGGCACTGGGAGGTGTTTTTATGGGATTCGTTTTCCTGTTGTTGTTTTATTTTGCCCGCGGCCTGGCGACCCCAACACTCCGGAATTATATCAACATCATTACCGCCTCCGATACCAGGGCTACCGTTTTGTCGGTGCGGAACTTTATCATCCGCGGGCTGTTTGCGGTTCTGGGCCCGTTTTACGGTCTGGTTACCGACCGTTACGGACTTTCAGAAGCGCTGCTGCTGGCCGGAGTGGTTTTTGGAATACTCAGCCTTGGTTCACTCTTCTTTTTTTTAAAGTACCGGACGTATGAAGCGTGAAACCAAAATAAAAATATCATAAATTCGCCTAACGGAAGGTTTGTATTTGATGTTTCAGACATTTTCCAGGAATAACTGCCTGGTTGAATATCTTTTACTAATCGAAGGTTGCCATTCCGCAGTGTTAATTCACCGGCCAATGATCGATTATGTTGAAATTCTGATAGCTGATTTCAATGATATGGCAGATATTTTAGAACTTCAAAAACTGGCTTTTGCCTCAGAAGGAGCATTGTACCACGATAGTGATATTGAACCCCTGACACAAACCCTGGATTCGATTCATGAGGATTTTAAGAATTATATTTTTTTGAAAGCGGTATATAATAACACAATTGTCGGGTCCGTCAAAATAGGCAATACATCAGAATATTGCTGGGTTGGCCGGTTGATGGTCAATCCCGGTTTTCAGAATAAAGGTATCGGGAGAAAGCTGATGATTGCGGCTGAGCAACAATATCCGGATGCAAAACAGTATCTCCTTTATACAGGTTATAAAAGCCTGAAAAATATAAAGTTATACGAGTCATTAGGCTATATCAAAAGTGGTGATTATTGCAATGACCGGAACCCTGAATTGAAATTGATTAAGATGGTAAAAAGAAATATGTATTAATTTTTTCCAATTAACATTTTGAATTGAAGCCTGATAGCATTTTTGATATGGAGAACCTTGAGAAAGTTGAAATCATCGCACGTGCAACCAGAGAAATCGTATTCATTATCGATAAAACAGGACATTACATCTTCGTCAACGACCGGCTGAAACCGATCCTGGGCTATGAAATTGAAGAAGTTACAGGACAACTCTTTACAAAGTTTATTCCTGTAAAGGAAGTGCCAAGATTTTTTAATCAATTGTCAAATGTCTTCGCCAACAAAGATGTAATCGATTTTCACACACAAATTTATCATAAACACGGACACCCGGTTGATGTCGTGATCACTGGAAAATTGATGATGTACCATGGTGAGGAGGTGGGATTGGGTACAATAATGGATCTCTCTGAGCGAAAACAAATTGAAACTGCATTACAGGAAAGCCTGAACAGCTATAAGGGGCTGTTTGATTCAGTTTCAGAGGCAATCTACATTCACAAGGAGGATGGCGTGTTTATAGATGTAAATGCCGGGGCAACGATAATGTACGGGTACTCACACGATGAACTCGTCGGACAGACTCCCGACCTGGTATCGGCTCCGGATATGAACAATTTGCAGAAGGTGAACGGCCTTATGCATGATACGATGGCTACAGGCAATCCTGAAAGATTTGAATTCTGGGGACGGAGGAAAAATGGGGAGATTTTCCTGAAGGATGTGATTTGCCATAAGGGGAAATATTTCGGAGAAGATGTGCTGATTACCACAGCACGTGATATAACCGAACGGAAGAAGGCTGAACAGGCATTGCTGGAAAGTGAGTCAAAGTACAGGATTCTTGCCGAAAAAATGCACGATGTTGTGTGGATACTGAACCTTGATCTGAGGGTTACCTACGTAAGTCCATCCACCGAATTTACCCTTGGGTTCACTCCGGAAGAACGAATGTCGATGAAGATTGATGAATGTATGGTTCCCGAATCGCTCGATTACGCCATGCAAATACTTATAAATGAAGCTGTTATTAGTCAGGATGATACATCCGATAAAGACAGGGGCATCCTTCTTGAACTCGAATATTATCACAAAGATGGAACAACAAGATGGCTTGAGCAAAGCATCAACGGTATTTATGACGATAAAGGAGAACTAATTGAAATTATGGGAGTAGCCCGGGATATCACCGAGCGAAAAAAAGCCAAGGATGCCCTGCAGCAAAGTGCAGAAAGTTACCGTGGCCTGTTCAATAGTGTAACAGATGCAATATATGTGCTTGATGAGGAAGGAAAGTTTATTGATGTGAATAACGGTGCGGTTAAGATGTATGGTTACCCTCACGATGTACTTGTTGGAAAAGATCCCTCTTTCGTTTCTGCTCCCGGGAAAAATGATTTGGAACGTGTTTCTGAAATGCTAAAGCTGGCCTTCCATGGAGAAACTCAGCAGTTTGAATTCTGGGGCAGGCGCTCTACAAATGAATATTTTTTAAAGGATGTCCGGCTTCAGAGCGGAGTCTATTTCGGACAAAGGGTCATTGTGGCGATCGCTCATGACATTACTGCCCGCAAAGAGGCTGAGGATGCCATGAAGAATAAAGTTGAAGAACTGGAATGCATAAATAAACAGGTGGCAGGTGAGGAGCAGGAGCTTGAAAGACTTAAACAGGAGGAAACGACCTGCTGGAAAAACTTGACAGGCCGGCGAAATATTCAATTTCTTAAGTTTTATGGACATAGACAACCGCAGGATTTTTATCCGTAAACAGGCTGAAATACAGCAGGGACCTGTTGTTTACTGGATGCAGCGCGACCAGCGCACCAATGATAACTGGGCATTGCTGCATGCCCAGGAACTGGCGATTTCAATGCATCAACCGCTCATTGTTGCATTTTGCCTTATCCCCGGCTTTTTGGGCGCTACTATCCGGCAGTATGGTTTTATGTTAAAAGGACTTGCTGTAACGGCGCGTAAACTCGTAAAGCACAACATCCAATTCTCCTTAATCCATGGATTGCCCCAGGATGTCCTGCCCAGGTTCCTGTTAGAGGCAGGTGCCGGAATTCTGGTCACCGATTTTAACCCCTTGCGTTTGCCTATGGATTGGAGGAGCAGGCTGGCTGAACGTGTGGAAATTCCAATCCATGAAGTCGATGCGCATAACATTATCCCTTGCCGCTTTATTTCAGATAAAGCTGAGTATGCAGCATTCACGCTAAGGAAAAAAACAGAACGGTTTCTTCATGATTTTCTGACAGAGATTCCTTCGCTTGTCAGGCATCCTCGTTCTCAGGATTCACATGACAAGAAGTTACCTGATTGGAATGATGTGGGTAAATATTTGAATGTAGACCATGACGTTCCGGAAGTTGACTGGATCTTGCCAGGTGAGGATGCTGCCCGCGAGGCAATGGCCAGATTTATAGAAGAGCGATTGGACGTCTACAACCTGAACCGCAATTTTCCGGATAAACAGGGGCAGTCGGACTTATCTCCCTACCTCCATTTTGGCCAGCTTTCAGCACAGCGCCTGGCTTTTGAAGTTCAGCGATCTGATCTGAACCCCGGGTCTAAAATGGCGTTCCTGGAAGAGTTGATCGTCCGAAGAGAACTTGCCGATAACTTCTGTTTACATAATCCCGGTTATGACCGTGTCAGTGGATTTCAGCCATGGGCGCAGGCAACACTAAACAAGCATCGGGATGATCCCAGGCCTTACCTTTACTCAATTGAAGATTTCGAACCGGGAAAAACACACGATCCATTGTGGAATGCTGCGCAAAAAGAGATGGTCAGAACAGGCAAAATGCACGGCTTCATGCGAATGTACTGGGCCAAGAAAATCCTTGAGTGGACTACCTCACCGGAAGAGGCCATGGAGATTGCTGTTTACCTGAATGATAAATACGAGCTGGACGGGCGCGACTCGAATGGCTATGCAGGCATTTCCTGGTCAATCGGTGGAACCCACGACAGACCCTGGGGAGAACGCAGCATCTTCGGGATGATCCGGTATATGAATTTCCAGGGATGCAAGAGAAAATTTGATGTTGATAAGTACATTCAGGAAAATCTGAAATCTGAAATTGATTAGTCACAATCTTACTGTTAATGAATTTTATCAATGTTTACAAGGGTTTTTCAGGATTAAATTGGTTACCAGGGGAAACCTCAGGGACATCTTTTTCTGCAAAATCCGGTCCCGGAGGGACCAAATATGGGTAGGTAAGGGGTGAAGGTGAAGGATTTCGTCCCGTACGGGACGAAATAACTCACGCAAAATCAAAATTCTACCCATATTACGTGCCTACGGCACAAGATTGTTTGATCAGGCAATACAACCAACAGGTATAATAGTGATTAATGAAAATCTGAAATCTGAAATTGTATGACAGACCTTAATACTTGCCAGTGGCCTTCTGCTGATCCGCTGATGATCAGATACCATGATGAAGAATGGGGTGTGCCGCTGCACGACGATCAGAAATTATTCGAATTCCTGGTATTGGATGCATTTCAGGCAGGACTAAGCTGGAGAACCGTCTTACATAAGCGGGAGAATTTCAGAAGAGCCTTTGACGGATTCGATGCAAGTAAGATAGCAGAATATAACGAATCGGAATATGAAAGGTTAATGGCAGATGCGGGCATCATCCGTAATAAAGCGAAGATCAGGGGAACAATTCAAAATGCAAAATGTTTCCTTGCGGTTCAGCAGGAATACGATACGTTTGACAAATTCATCTGGCAGTTCACCGGTGGGAAAACCATTGACAATAAACTGGAAAGTCTCTCTGCCATGCCGGCATCGTCGCCCGAATCGGATGCCATGAGCAAAGAGCTGAAGCGGCGGGGGTTTAAATTCGTGGGAAGCACCATCTGCTATGCCTTCATGCAGGCCGCCGGAATGGTAAATGATCACCTGGCAGGCTGCCCAAATCGTAAATCGAATCAATCGTAAATCGTAAATTGCCTGACTATTCCTTCGGCAGTTTAGGTTTCACAATGGTGAACATCCTGCTGATGTTGAACCCAAGGAAAATATCGCCATTCGACCATTTCCCGCGGGTTTCGGTCAGCATGGTTTGTTCGTATACCCCCGAAGAATTGGTAAGGAAAACCTGGAAAACATGTCCGCCGGTCTCAATGTCAACCCCGATTGAAAAGGAGCTGTAGGCCTTTGTGGAGACCACCTGCCCGCTGAAAAGGTAATGATATTCGGCATTGATGGAAACACGCTGGCTGATTTTTACGCGCCCACCTGCACCAAGGGTGAAAATATCATTTTTATCGGCTGAAGTTGGAACTAGGTTCTTATGCACATAGGAAGGCGTAATCTGAATTGAGACATTGTTCCCGAATTTACGTGCGATCATCAGTTGCATGGCATAGGTCAGCCGCGAACTGAAATAATTTGTAATTGAGGTGTCGACCCATTTCGTAGTATAAATTGCCGAGTTGCCATAAAGATCGATGGTGAAGGGAAATTGTTTTGCCCCCTTGCACTGCCGGAATAATTTCACCTTTGCCGACCCGTCCCAGGCATTTCTGTCGCTGTTGAGACCAACTGCAATCCCAAGCCATTTTGTAACTCCATATTCCAGTGCCAGCCGAAGGTTGACTTGTTTGAGACCGAAAAGCTGTTCATATCCGGTATTCAATGCCCCGAAATGATGGGTGATCAGGAAATTCAGATTTCCGGCCGGAGCAGTTTCAATGGATTGCCCAATGACAATGTGTGTTGACTTGAAGGTGGCCATCGTATAGTCAATGGTCGGTGTTTCATTTTTTTCCATCATCGACAAGAGATCATCCTGACCTTGTGCGGATGAAACAAGCATGATAAAGGAGATAGCGAGCAGTAATAGCAGATTGTTCTTCATGTTACATGTTTGCTTTGTCGAGCGAGATATCGACGGTGACTTCAATGGTTTTTGATATATTGTTGCCTACATTGCCGGGAATGGTGATTTTATAATCGGCAACCAGCAGGTTAAATTTGGCTTTGCCAATTACCTTTCCCTGTTTGACCTCCAGGGTTCCTTTTTCTGATACCTCCTTTGTGACACCATGCATGGTCAGTTTTCCTTCGACATTGGCATCGTAAACGCCATCTTTTGTAAGGTTAATGTCCTTAATATTAGCCACTTTGCCAACGAATTTAGCATCAGGAAATTTGTCTGATTCAACATAGTTTTCATTGAAATGCTCTTGCATGAGGGCTTTTTCAAATTCAAAGGATTTCATGAGAACTTTAAAAACGAATCCACCGGTTGCAAAATCCAGCGCGCTGTTTACCTGGCGGTTGTGCGCCTCTATCTTCTCCAGCTGACCATCGGAATAAAATTTTATATGGCCCGTTTTTGTAATATACTTCTGTGCGCCTGCAGAAATCGAAGTCATTAATAACAGAGCCAGAATAATTGTAAAGGTTCTCATGGAATTGATTTCTATTATTGGTTGATGATTGAGCATTTCTCAAGGATTACATCTGTTTCATTGTAGCCGGTGCAATAACCTTTTAATTTCACCTCTCCGTCGGGCTGCAGCTTGTCGGCGGCATCATTGAATTTCTTCAGTACGGTACAGCGGATTCCCTCATCGCCGAAATCACCCTGGGTGAAAACAAACACTGCGGTTACCAATGAATCTGCTGTCTCTACTTTGCTGAGTTTTCCGGTAAGGGCGACCATTTTGCCGTTGTATTTGACAGCGGCCACCTCCTTGTTGGTTTTATAAGCCTGATACAGATCCTGAGCTGTTACATTAAAAGCAGGTTCCACATTTTCATAATCAGGATGTGATTTATTATAAACAAATGAGTAACCTCCGTAGGTGAGTATCATCCCGAATATTGCACAACCAATAATTATATAAAGCCAGGATTTATTGAATTTCGTTTCCTCGTTAATTTTTTTATCTGTTACTGCCCATATTATTGCAGCGACCCAACCTAAGAAACTCCATCCAAGAAAAATGTTAAGTAATGCGATTCCATTTATCTTCTGACATTTTCTATAAATTGCAATGAAGGTCGGAATGAAATATGCTATCCATCCACAGATGAATAGAAGAGCTAAAAGTGGGCCCGTAATTTTATCCATTGGTTGATTTCTTTTTTAATTTGCTAACATTCCTTTTAATTTTTTGATTTATCACAATCATACAAGTTAGGTCAACATATCATATCAATGCATTTCGTGATAGGATTATTGTGATTCCCGATGATGTATTGTTAATAAAGATAATTAATACCAGTCAATGCGCGCTCCGTTAATAATTGCGCGCCTACGGTGCGCTGGGATCGGGGTGGGGGCATACCGGCTACCAATATCTGGCTCCTACGGAGCCGGGAAGGGTTATTGATAAAATACATCTCCATATCGGAAGGGTTTTTTATTAAATTCAATTCGTTTGGTACAATTGCGCTCCATCAATTATTTTTTTTTAATTCTCAGGATATCCGTGATCCACCCATTTTTTGATCTTATTCAGGTCACATTCAGAAAGTTTATCCATGTTTTTAGGCATCGGAGTTCCCGTCCAGTTAACACTTGACCAAAGTTGACCATTGGCTGCGATGACCTTCAGCCCGGTGTAATCAACTGTTACCACACCCGTAGAATTGCCGTTGGGATGGCAGGCGTTACAATTTGCGGCCATGATGGATTTGATATTGCCGGTATAGGTCATGGTTCCGGCAGTATCGCAATTGGATGCATAAGGATACAACTCCTCTTGTTTATCATAATAACATCCGGATAATAAAAAAGAAAACAGAAATATTACGGAAGTAAGACGGAGTAGGTTTTTCATACAATTATGGATTGAGTTGCCATCGGCTTTGATCCTTTTATTTATACCATTCAAAGATAGGAATAATAGTAAGATGTTTTTTACTTAGTTTTGTTAATTATTAAACCACTGCTGCCATGAATGCTTTTAAAAACTACCAGGATAAACAATGGTTGGATTTCGACTCCGAACCGCTCGATGTTGTCAAACATGATCATAAATTCAACATATTTCAAGGTGATAAACCACTGAAAACCATTCAGGGATCCGCATTTGTTCATGATTCAGAACGGGTTGCACAATTGATCATCACCGATCTGATGTTCAGGAAATGGAAGGATGAGAAGGAATTGTCTGCTCCACTGCTTTATGCTTTTCAAAAAGACGTTTTTGAAAAATCGGGCGACCCTTTTCCCGGTGATTGGACAACATTGTTTCCTTCGGATCCGTTCGTGACAATAAAAACAAGCGGGAAATATAACTTTCAGCCGGTCGGTCCGGAGGACGATCTCTTTTCGTTCGCTTTTATCTCCCTTTCCGGCCTGATCCGATCAATCAATGATTTCGTTAATTCAACGATGAGCGAAGTCGTTGTTCCGGAAACAGACGAACATCCGTTTCCTGAGTTGCTTCGTTTGAGTTATGCGCGGCTTACAGTTGAGAAAAAAGTTGTGGTACAGGCTTTGAGCGGTATTCACCACTCGGGTATGGTGTTGCCTCTGCTTCTCATTTCAGGAGTCATCAGCCCGTTGGAATATTCAAAAGGACTCATTGCTTTGAAAATCCGGGAGGAACAGCATATATCTGATCTTCTGCCCGACCTTACAAGAACGCTGGATTACCTGGAGTGTGTTGAACCGGAACTTGAACCAGGGAAGCATATATCGTTGATTATCAAAGAGGGAGAGAGCGATGTGATCGAATTCAAATCTACATTCAGATGGGATATCCGTGCGGGTAAAACGAACCAGGCAGTCGAACGTGCGTCCCTGAAAACCATTGCTGCTTTTCTCAACTCAAATGGTGGCGACTTATTGATAGGGGTTCGTGACGATGGCTCCATAGAAGGTATAGAAACTGATAAATTTGTCAATGATGATAAGTTCCTTCTCCATTTGTGGACCCTCATTCGCACATGCCTGGGCAGGGATATAAGCCCATATATTCGAACCATCCTGGAGAAAACAGATGACCGGACAGTATGCATGGTGCAGTGTCAGCGGAGCAACAGACCGGTGTTTTTAAGGCAACCGGGATTTGATGAAGCTTTTTATATCAGGGTAGGCCCGTCAAGCAACGCCATGGATATCAGTGAGGCCCTTAAATACATTGCAGATCACTTCAACGTTCGTTGAAGTTTTACCATCTGGGGGCTCCAAACCCGGGTTGGGAACCAAAAGGTTCATTCATGAATGAATGCCGGTTAAACGGATCTGCATAGTATGGATTCACCCCGTCTGAGTACCTGAAACCCGCCTGAATGAAGACATGCTCTCCCAATTTATAGGCAACATTCAGATCAATTCCTTGTGCATTTTGTGAGGATAAAGGGTTGTAGGGGTTATATGTAAGAGGTTGCTGACTGATTGGAAATTGCTTAAAGGCTGATCCATAAATAGTCAGGCGATCATTGACAAGGTAGTTACCTTCAATGAAAATCGTTCCGCTTGTATAATTTCCACCTGAGCCTGAGGCTGATTCATTCTGAAAATAGGCCCTGGTTTTGAAATAATTGGTCTGAACAAGACTTAACCCGCCTCCGATACTGAGCCGGTTATTGATGTTATATGAAACCCGTGGGGTTATATATGTACTTAACGCTGAGCCAAATCCGGAAACTGACGTGAATTGGGAACCGACAGTTACTCCATAGCTGACTTTCTTTGGTTGCAGGAATATTTCCCTGTCACCCTTAAGACTGTCGTTCATCATAACCTGGCAAAATACCGGTGCCATGATCAATAACAACAGTAAGGAAGTGGAAAAACGTTTCATAGTTGATTGCAAAGTTAATTATTCTCTGACAGTTTCGCAGATGGGTTTAAGGTGAAAAATGTTAAATTTTCGGTAAATGTCATTCGAATCATCTTTAAAAGGATAAAACGGACAAGGATATGTTCAGCTTTATTACGTGAAATACCGGCAAGCCGGATAAATTTTGACAATGTGATGGATTCATTGCCTTCCAGGAATTGCAGCAGGAATTTCTCCGGATCAGTAAACCTTAAATAAACCCCCTTCGGGGCATTCTCAAGTTTCCAGACTTGCAGCAAAATCCGGTTTGCCAGAAAATTCTGATCATGTACACGGTGGTATGCCAGCCAGTTTCCCTCTTTTTGCAGGGCGAAGTGCGGTCGGCAGGCACTTTTAAGGATAATAATTTCAAGAATATTTTTTTTGTTGAGATTCCACTCTTTGACGGTGAAATCAACAGCCGGTTTGCAATACATTTTAGCAGCCGCTTCGACCATGTAGTACTCCTCTTCCGACCGAACGCCGGCCAATGCACCATTATCCTTTACCCCAACGAGCAAACGCCCGCCATCGGTATTTGCAAAAGCCACCAGCGTGCGGGCGATTTTATGGGCATCTGCAATTTCAAATTTAAAATCAAGCTGCTGATGTTCTCCCTCCGCAATCAGTTTTGAAATATGGTGTAGCATTAACGGAATGCAATATTTTTCCGGGCAGTGATTTTTTCACAGTAATGGCAGCGAAGTTTCAGGTCTGCCTTGTCGATCACAGTGAACCTTGTGGTAATCTCCTCATTGTTTGTGATGCAATTGGGATTAAAACACTTTACAATGTTTTCGGCATAATCAGGAACTTCGACTTTTTTCTTTTCAACGACTTCGAAATTTTTAATGATAATCAGGGTTGCAGTGGGAGCAAAAAGGGCGATTTTATTGATTTCATCGCTTTTAAAAAATTTGTTGCTTACTTTGATGATTCCCTTCTTGCCCATTTTCTGACTGTCGAGGTTGGTTGCAATGAGCAGCTGATTCTGGTACTCCGTGAGGTTTAAGATTTTAATTACCTGGAATACACTTCCCGATGGAATATGGTCGATGACTGTACCGTTCTCGATGGCAGATACTTTAAGCTCTTTTCTGAGAATTTCTTTTTCCATGACTTTATTTATTTTCTGTTATTCAACGACACCCAGGATGGATGCAAGTAATGCCTGGCGGACAAAAACACCGTTGAGGGCCTGGGTGAAATAATAGGCCATCGGATTGTCGTCCACATCTGAGGTAATTTCATTCACCCGGGGAAGGGGGTGTAAAATCTTCAGGTTGGGTTTGGCATTGATAAGCATGTTGTTACGTAAGACATATGCATTCTTTACCTTTTCATAATCCAGCGGATCAGCAAACCGTTCCTTTTGTATCCTGGTCATATACAGAATATCAACTTTTTGAATAACATCCTGCAAATCTGTAGATTGATAGTATTCCAGGTTACGTTCCTTAATTGACATTTTCACTGCACTTGGTAGTTTTAACTCCAGAGGCGAAACCAGGTGAAAAGTTGTATTGTAATTACAAAGTGCCTGAACCAGTGAATGTACAGTCCGTCCGTATTTAAGATCACCCACGAAGGCAACATTCAGATTGTCAAGTGAACCCTGGGTTTTTCTGATTGAATAGAGATCAAGCAGCGTCTGTGTCGGGTGCTGGTTGGCTCCGTCTCCGGCATTGATCACCGGTACTTTGGCCACCTCACTGGCAAAGCGTGCGCTTCCTTCTTTGGGGTGCCGCATGACGATGATATCACAATAATTACTGACCGTGAGAATGGTATCACGTAAGGTTTCACCTTTCGTCACGCTTGAACTGGAGGAGTCGGAAAATCCGATTACACGCGCTCCGAGACGGGTTGCTGCGCTTTCAAAACTGAGACGGGTACGTGTTGACGGCTCAAAAAACAGTGTAGCCACAACATAATCTTCAAGAATGCGCTGCTTGGGACGTTTTTCAAAAGCACCTGCAAGTTCGAGAATCCGGATGTGCTCCTCCCGGGTGAAATCATTAATGGAAACCAGGCTTTTGTTTTTCATTATCAGGGTGTTAAACTTGGGTTACCTACTAAACAAATATAAAAAAAAATCCCGGTGAAACCGGGATTTTTAAAATTATTTAATTTTATGTTTCTTCAAAAAACCATTGAGGATATCATCGAGGTCAGGTTTTCCGATCTCCTGGAGATCATAGTAAACCCGGGTGTTTGGTTTTTTGATCTTAACCAGGCGGTTCAAATCAATTGGGGTGGCAATTACCACAGAATCGCAATCAACTTTGTTGATTGTTGCTTCCAGGTCCTTAACCTGCTGGTCTCCATAACCCATGGCTGGTAACAATTGTCCGATGTTGGGATAAATCCTGAAAGTTTCAGCAAGTTTGCCGACAACAAACGGGCGGGGATCAACCAATTCAGCAGCTCCATATTTCTGTGCGGCAACGACACCGGCACCTATTTTCATTTCACCATGTGTGAGTGTCGGACCATCTTCAATCACCAGCACCCTTTTGCCGCGGATGATGGATTCATCATCAACACGAATCGGGGAGGCACCATCAACAACCACAGCTTTTGGATTGATTTTCTGGATGTTGTCACGAACGGTTTTAATGTGCTCCGGGTAGGCTGAGTCGATTTTGTTCAGCACGACAACATCAGCAATACGGATGTTGACTTCCCCCGGGTAATAATTCATCTCTGCTCCCGGGCGATGCGGGTCGGCAACGGTTACCATCAGGTCCGGCATGTAAAACGGGAAATCGTTGTTACCGCCATCCCATAAAATGATATCACAGCCATTGGGGTCTTGTTCTGCAGCACGAAGAATTGCTTCGTAATCAACACCTGCATAAATAACATTGCCGCGAACCACATGCGGTTCATACTCTTCCATCTCCTCGATGGTGCATTTATGTTTTTTCAGATCTTTAACCGTTTCAAACCGTTGAACTTTCTGGGCAACCAGGTCGCCATAAGGCATCGGATGACGAACGGCAACAACTTTCAAACCCTTTGCCATCAGAATTTCGATGATCCGGCGTGAGGTCTGGCTTTTACCGCAGCCTGTGCGTGTTGCACCCACAGCTATAACTGGTTTGGTGCTTTTAATCATGGTATCCTTGGGCCCGAGCAAAAGGAAATTGGCACCGGCAGCATTGACGATGGAACTGATGTTCATTACCCTCTGATAAGGTACATCGCTGTAAGCAAAGTTGCAGATTTCAACATTGTGTTTTTTGATAAGTGAAACCAATTCCGATTCGGCATAAATGGGTATGCCTTTGGGATATAGTTTACCAGCCAGTGCGGCAGGATATTTTCGTCCATCTATGTCCGGAATTTGCGCAGCTGTAAAAGCTACCACGTTAAAATTCGCATTGTCGCGATAATACGTGTTGAAATTGTGAAAATCTCTTCCGGCTGCACCAATAATAATTACATTTTTTTTCATGCTAACCTCGCTTTTTGTGAGTGTTTAATATAGTTTGAATGTTAAAGAAATCAGGAGATTGACTGCAAACGTACTCATTTTTCGGGAACTAACAAAACTGTGAATGAAAATTTTGTGAGGAATAACAAAACCACTAAGGCACTAAGGGCACTAAGGGCCACTAAGGTAGAGCATTGTCTTAGTGTTTCTTAGTGCCCTCAGTGCCTTCAGTGGTTCTTTTTAACCTTCAAACTAAGCTATAAGATTGCATTGTTATACGAATTCGGTATAAATTTGCAATCTAAACTATCAGAACCCATGATTGAAACCACCATACTGGAAAAAACCTGTGAGGCATTGCAACAGCTCTATAACCAAATTATAAGCCCTGCATCCATTGGATTGGAAAAAACCAAAAAGGAGATTACAGGCGATTTTACCATCGTGGTCTTTCCATTACTGAAGATCTCCCGAAAGTCTCCGGAAGTAACTGCGACAGAAATCGGGGGCTTGCTGCAGCAAAACATGCCTGAGATTGAAACATTTAATGTTATAAAGGGGTTTCTGAACCTGGTTTTGACCGATCAGTTCTGGATGAAATTTCTTCTTGAAAGTGCATCAGCACCTGATTTTGGATTTACAAAAAATCTTCATGAACGGCCTGTTATTCTGGAATACTCCTCTCCAAATACCAATAAACCTTTGCATCTCGGGCATATCCGCAACAACCTGCTTGGTTTTTCCCTGGCTGAAATTCTTAAGGCAAACGGACATCAGGTGGTGAAAGTGAATCTGATCAATGACCGGGGCATCCATATTTGCAAGTCAATGCTTGCCTACATGAAATGGGGAAACAATGAAACCCCCGAATCAACAGGTTTGAAGGGTGATCATTTAATCGGGAAATATTATGTGCTGTTTAACGAGAAATACAAGGTTGAAATTGAGCAATTGGTTCAGGCCGGACTCTCTCCTGAAGAGGGAGAGCGTAAGGCTCCCCTTATTTTGGAAGCACAGGAGATCCTTCGAAAGTGGGAGGCAAAGGATCCCGAAACAATAAGTTTGTGGAAAAGGATGAATGGCTGGGCCTACCAGGGTTTCAATCTGACATATCAGCGCCTCGGAGTTGATTTTGATCATCTCTATTATGAAAGTGAAACCTATCAGCTGGGTAAAGACCTGGTCATGGAGGGACTTGCAAACGGAGCCCTGGTTCAAAAAGAGGATGCCAGCATCTGGGCCGATCTCAGGGAGGAGGGGCTTGACGAAAAACTATTGCTCCGCGCCGACGGTACCTCCGTCTATATGACGCAGGATTTGGGAACTGCGCAGTTGCGCTATGATGAATACCAGCCATCCACGATGATTTATGTGGTCGGGAATGAACAAAATTACCATTTTGATGTCCTGAAAAGAGTTTTGTCAAGGTTGGGAAAAGAGTACAGTAAACATATTAATCATCTCTCTTATGGTATGGTTGAACTTCCGCAGGGGAAGATGAAATCAAGAGAGGGAACTGTGGTAGATGCTGATGATCTGATGGAGGAGATGTTTTGCACTGCAGAAGAGATGACACGGGAACTTGGCAAAGCCGACGAACTGTCTGCCACAGAGGCTGATAAATTGTTTAATACCATTGGACTGGGGGCACTGAAATATTTTATTTTAAAAGTCGACCCGAAGAAAAACATGCTCTTTGATCCCAAAGAGTCGATCGATTTCAATGGCAACACCGGTCCGTTTATTCAATATACCTATGCACGGATTCAATCCCTTCTGTCAAGGGCAGGCGCTGCAGGCTACACATGGGAGGCAACACTCAGGAACGATATTCCATTGCTGCCGCTCGAAAGAGAGACCATCAGGCGGCTTTACCAGTTCAGGGAAACGGTTGCCCAGGCCGGGCAGGAATTGAGCCCTGCAATTGTTGCGAATTATGTATTTGATCTTGCCAAAGGGTTTAACCAATTTTACCAGGAATTGCCCGTACTCAAAGAGGAAGAGAGGCAAAAGGCACTTTTGCGGGTCTGTATTTCAAAGATTACCGGCACGACCATCCGGAAATCAATGCAGTTGCTGGGAATGGATGTTCCTGAGCGCATGTAGGTTTTATCCGATAAAAAAAGAGGGCACCCTTTTGGGACGCCCTCTTTTTTTATATAATAATATGGTTACTGAACAACAATTTTCCTGTTCACAGATCCACTTGTCATATTGATCCTGACATTGTAAACACCTGATTTCAGAGAAGATGTATTGATGGTTACAGTTGTGTCTTCAGCTTTCTGGCTGAGAACAACCTGGCCAACCATATTTGTAACTGTAACATTTTCAATGGTTGAAGAACCCTGTAATGTCATCATATCTTTAACAGGGTTGGGGTATACAGAAACACTGGTTGCTGTTTTGTCATCGACGCCAACGCCACCAACATAAACAACGTTGGTTTTTACCTTGGTAGTAACACCCCATGAGTTTGTAACAGTCAATGTTGCATTGTAGCTGCCGGCAGTATTGTAAACAACAGAAGGACGCCTGTTTGTTGAGGTAGCCGGTGTTCCGCCGGGGAATGCCCAGCTTACGGTAGAAGTTGAATGTGCACCTTCAGTAATCGAATACTTAACAGTGCCACCCATGGCAACTGCCGGTAAATCGGAAGTGAAGTCACATTGGGCAAGAATGCCTACGAATTTAAACATACCACCAGTCGTGGCATCTGCATTGAATCCGCCTGACCAGCCAGTTGAATCATTCACCCAATCGGTTCCCAGGAACTGTGTGCCGATTGTAGCAGCCATATCATTCCAGGCAACGCCATCATTAAAAGAATATGTAACACCTGTCATTCCGGTTGCTGCACCGGTTGTAATCCATGTACTGGGTGTTCCGGGGACATAACACATATCATTCGTGAAAACCTGTCCTGTTGTTACAATCGGCGTCCATGTGGTTCCACCATCTGTAGTTCTTACCATTGCTCCTGTGCTACCTGCACTTCTGTCGCCACAAATAGTATTCATGTTGTTGCGGGTAAATGGCTGAGTGCTTTTTGCACCCCAGCCGCTGATAGCTGACATCGTCCAATTGTGTCCGTTATCAATTGACCTGAATACGCGCCCTTTGGTTGTACCAAACCATGTTGTATCACCAGCAGCAGAATAATAACCTACTGTTCCGTATTCGCCGGCAAGCGGGTTGGGGATATTGGCTCCCGGAACCAGTGTCCAGGTAGTTCCACCATCATCGGTTGTGTAAATTTCAAACTCTCCGTTGATCGGGTCGCCCATGCAATATCCAAGGTTTTGATCCCAGAAATATACTACATTAACAAAAGATGAACTGCCATATGCTGCTGTAGCCTGGCGTGTCCAGGTCAATCCGCCGTCAGTTGTTTTGTAAATTCCCTGGCCAGCGGTTGCTGCTGCTGGAGGGTACATTGCAACCCATGCTTTGTCAGCATCATAGGCAACGATATTTGCAATGTCAAGGTTTGATACCCCGCCAATAGTACGAGGTGTCCACAAATTACCACCATTTGAGGTAACCGTTACATCCTGGCATGCAGCACCACTGCCACTGCCATCATAAGCAGTTGCCCATACAACCTGGCTGCTTACAGCATAAACACACCTGATGCCACGGCTGGCTGTGGCGAATCCTGATGCTTGTTCGATCCACTGGGCATTCACACCCAGAGACAATGCCATAATGGCAACGAATGAAAGTAAAATTTTCTTCATAAGATTAAATTTTGGTTTTTGAATATTTATACAAAATTACAACGATTTTAAATGTTATCCGTGCATTTATAAAAAAAAAACTCCATTCTATATAATTTAATTAATGGTTCCTTAATTGTAGTGAAGGCAAAACACGTAAAGCCTTTGTCCGTTTTCAGAGTCAATTAAAATTGTTAATTTTGCAAAACAGAAAGTGAACCCTCGTAACGGTAACATTTGATCGGTCAGGGTTGTTCACCCGTTTACCTGTTTACCTGTTCACCCGTTCACCAAAATACTGATAAATAATATTAAACGATCATGTTTGAAGGATTAAGTGATAAACTCGACCGTGCGTTCAAAGTTCTTAAGGGACATGGACACATCACGGAGATCAACGTGGCTGATACACTGAAAGATGTCAGAAAGGCACTTCTCGATGCCGATGTGAGTTTCAAAATAGCCAAGCAATTTACCGACCAGGTAAAAGACAAGGCGCTGGGGCAGAATGTCCTTACTGCAGTTTCTCCGGGTCAGCTGATGGTGAAAATTGTCCACGATGAGCTTACTGAACTCATGGGCGGTCAGAAATCGGAGCTCAGTATCAAAGGTGAGCCTGCGATAATTCTTGTGGCCGGATTACAGGGGTCAGGGAAGACAACTTTCACCGCAAAACTGGCAAATTATCTTAAAACAAAGAAAGGGAAACGTCCGTTACTCGTAGCCTGCGACGTTTACCGTCCGGCGGCTATAGAGCAGCTGAAAGTTCTCGGTCAGCAAATTGAAGTCGAGGTGTATTCGGAAGACGCAGCAAACGATCCTGTGAAAATCGCAAAGCGGTCCATTGCTTATGCGAAGGAGAAAGGGCATAATATTGTCATTGTCGATACAGCAGGCCGCCTTGCCATTGATGAGCAGATGATGGACGAGATCGCGAACATTAAAAATGCCATCAGTCCGCAGGAAACCCTTTTTGTGGTTGATTCCATGACAGGTCAGGATGCAGTGAATACCGCGAAGGCATTTAATGAACGGCTGGATTTTGAGGGTGTTGTGCTTACAAAACTGGATGGAGACACCCGGGGTGGTGCAGCACTGAGTATCAAATCGGTGGTTAACAAACCCATAAAATTTGTGGGACTTGGTGAGAAAATGGAAGCCATCGACATTTTTTATCCGGAACGTATGGCCGACCGTATCCTGGGAATGGGTGATATCGTGTCGCTGGTCGAAAAAGCACAGGAACAGTTTGATGAAGAAGAGGCACAGAAACTTCAGAAAAGGATTGCCAGAAACCAGTTTGATTTCAATGATTTCCTTGCCCAGATAAAGCAGATCAAAAAGATGGGAAATGTCAAAGATCTGCTTGGAATGATCCCGGGTATGGGAAAAGCAATTAAAAACCTGGAAATTGACGACAACGCTTTCAAAGGCATTGAAGCGATCATTCATTCCATGACCCCGGATGAGCGGGTAAATCCTGCCGTATTGAATGGCAGCCGCCGTAAACGGATTGCAGGTGGTTCGGGAACAACCATCCAGGATGTAAACAGGTTGATCAAACAATTTGACGATACCCGGAAAATGATGAAGATGGTCACTGCCAACAAAGGGAAGAACATGGCCAATGTCATGAGGAACATGAAAAATATGAATTAACCCGATCCCGATGAAATTACTTGATGGGAAACTGGTTGCTGACCAGATTAAAACTGAAATTGCCGCAGAAGTAAAATTACAGTTTCTGGACAGGGACATTGAACCGCCACACATCGCAGCAGTACTGGTGGGAGAGGATCCTGCCAGCATGACGTATGTGGCTGCCAAAGAAAAAGGATGCCATGAGGTTGGGTTTGTCTCATCCGTTTACCGTTATCCGGCCAATATATCCCAGGCCAAATTACTCGAAGTGATCGACTTTCTTAACGCGGATAGCGAAATAGACGGATTTATTGTCCAGCTGCCTCTACCGGCACACATTGAAGAGCACGTAATCATTGAACGTATTGATCCATTGAAAGATATTGACGGGTTTCACCCGGTAAATATCGGGAAAATGGTTTTGAACCTGCCTTGTTTTTTACCCGCCACACCGTTTGGAATTATTACCCTCCTTGAAAGGTATAATATTGAAACTGCAGGAAAAAATGTTGTGGTACTTGGTCGGAGCCATATTGTGGGTACCCCTGTAAGCTTAATGCTGTCGCGTAAGTCAAACCCCGGCAACGCAACCGTAACGCTTTGTCACAGTTTATCAAAGGACATAGCTCTCACTGCTTCCAGGGCCGACATCCTGATCGTTGCGCTGGGAAAGCAAGGATTTGTAACCGCCGATATGGTAAAACAGGATGCTGTGGTTATTGATGTTGGTGTTCACCGGGTTCCCTCAACCGAAACAAAGTCAGGTTTCAGGCTGAAAGGAGATGTGGATTTTGAGAAGGTTTCAAGAAAGTGCAGTTATATTACACCGGTTCCGGGTGGTGTGGGGCCCATGACCATTGTTTCTTTACTCCGGAATACCCTCAAGGCAGCGAAACGGAAATTAATCTGAACCGGTTGGAAAAACTTACAGATATTTTATTGCAGGAGGGAAAGGTTCTTCCTGTGATGGAGGAGTTTTACACGCTTCAGGGCGAAGGGTTCAACACCGGCCAGGCGGCCTTCTTTATACGTGTGGGTGGATGCGATGTAGGTTGCAAATGGTGCGATGTTAAAGAGTCGTGGAATGCAACTGATTTTCCTCCTGTTTCAACAGACCTGGTAGTTCAGCATGCTATTGCCTATCCGGCAAAAGCCATCGTGGTTACCGGCGGAGAACCACTTTTATATAATATGGATTATCTGTGCCGGGAATTACACACCAGAGGCATTCGTATTTTCCTGGAAACATCTGGCTCTCAGCCACTCAGCGGCAGCTGGGACTGGATTTGCGTCTCACCAAAAAAAGACGCTCCGCCCCTGACAGATGTGGCCCTGCAGGCCAATGAGCTTAAAGTTATTATTCATGACAACACCGATTTTCAATGGGGGGAGGAGAATGCGCAGATTGTCTCCTCATCCTGTTTGTTATATCTTCAGCCCGAGTGGAGCCGGCATGAAACGATGATGCCCCAGATTATAAGCTATATCCAGGCAAATCCAAAATGGAGGATCTCCCTGCAAAGCCACAAATACATGCACATCCCATGATCACCAAGCGTTTTTGTCTTGTATTTTGCGTCTTGCAATTTGCATTTTTAGCCGGTTTAACCCAGACTCAGGGCCTCTCCACTCAAAACAAAAAGGCAGAGAAATGGTTCTTTACTGCAGTGGATTCGTACCAGGCGAAAAATTTCGACAAGGCGATTGCAGAGGTCAGAAAAGCAATTGAACAGGATCCTGAATTTACGGAAGCATTTATACTTCAGGGAGATATCTATGCAGATAATCAGCAATATGATAAGTCGATAGATTCGTATCAGCAGGCTGTTAAAACAAACAGACCCTTTTCGCCAAATCTCTATTTTATTCTTGCCAACATGCAAATAATGACAGGAAGGTATGCCGATTCCAGGTTGAATTATGAACGTTTCCTGGAATTTGAACAGCTTCCTGAACAAAAGAGGCAACAGGCCGAAAAAAAAATCAAACAATGTGAATTTGCCATTCATTGTGTGGCGAATCCGGTGCCATTTTCACCGGTAAATATGGGCGACAGCATCAATACCAGGTATGATGAATATATCAATGCGATCACTCCCGATGAAGAATCACTCTATTTTACCCGGAAAAATCCCAGGAATTCTCAAACCATTGACCAGAGCCAGGAATTTGAAGAGGAATTCTATCTGACGCATCGCAGTGATTCGCTGTGGAGGATGGCCCTCAACCTTGGCCCTCCGATCAACACTCATGGCAACGAAGGTGCCTTAAACATTTCACCGGACAGGAACTACCTCTTTTTTGCTGCATGCAACAGGGAGGATGGCTACGGCAGTTGCGACATCTACTGGTCCAAACGCACAGGAACTGGTTGGACACCTCCGGAAAACCTGGGAGAGGTGGTCAACTCACCCCAGTGGGATTCACAGCCATCCTTCTCCTCAGATGGTAAAACACTCTACTTTGCGAGCAAAAGGCCCGGGGGAAAGGGAAGTTCTGATATCTGGCAATCACAGCGCAACGGTGACGGGCAATGGACAACTCCTGTAAACCTTGGTGATTCAGTGAATACAAGGATGGAAGAGATGGCTCCGTTCATCCATCCGGACGATCAGACCCTCTATTTTTCTTCCAAGGGACACCCCGGACTTGGAGGTTTTGATCTCTATTTTACACGGAAAAACATACTGGGTGAATGGAGCCGCCCGGTGAACCTGGGTTATCCGATTAACACCCATGCCGATGAAATAACACTCGTTGTCAATGCTGTTGGCAATCTCGCCTATATCTCTTCCGATAAATTCGGAGGAAAAGGCCGGCAGGATATTTACAAATTTCCGCTTTACAAAGAAGCCCGGCCACTGCTTACGAACTATTTCAAAGGCATCGTGTATGATATTGAAAGTGGTAAAAAGTTGGCGGCCCGGTTCGAACTGATCGATCTGGTAAGTGCTAAAACATGCGCTGAGGCATGGTCAGACAAAGAAACCGGGGCGTTTTTACTGGTGTTGCCTTCAGAGAAAAATTATGCACTGAATGTTTCAAAAGAGGGTTACCTTTTCTATTCCGACAATTTCTTTCTTACCGGAATAAATTCTCAGGCCAAACCATTTCTTAAAAATATCCCATTGAAACCAATCAAAATAGGGGAGGTTGTTATTCTGAAAAATATATTCTTCGATACCGACAAGTATATTCTTAAGGCTGAATCGTATGCAGAGTTGCAAAAGCTGCTGGGACTCCTGCGGAAAAATCCCAAACTCAAAATAGAGATCAACGGACATACTGACAATATTGGCAGTGCAGAACATAACCTAGAGCTGTCCAAAAATCGTGCAAATGCAGTATATGAGTTTCTGATTCAGTATGATATAGATAAAACCCGTCTTTCTTATTCAGGGTTTGGCTACACCCGGCCCATAGATGTCAATACCACCGAGTCGGGCCGTGCAAATAACCGCCGCACTGAATTTAAAGTGATTGGGAATTAAATTAAAATTTGTACCTTTGCACCCCTTAAAATCCTGCATTGTTAGATGATTAATATTACCCTGCCCGATAATTCGGTTCGTCAGTTCCCTGAAGGGATCACTGGCGTTGAGATAGCTAAAAGCATCAGCGAAGGACTTGCACGTAACGTGCTTTCAGTCCAGGTAAATGATGAGATTTGGGATGCAACGCGTTCAATTACAGCGGATGCGAAAATCAGATTGCTTACCTGGAGTGATCCTGAAGGAAAAGCAACGATGTGGCATTCTTCCGCCCATCTGATGGCTGAAGCCATAGAAATGCTCTATCCTGGCGCGAAATTCGGGATCGGTCCGGATATAGAAAATGGTTTTTACTATGATATCGATTTTGGAAATCATTCAATTTCTTCCGATGATTTTCCGAAAATTGAAAAAAAGATTCTTGAACTGGCGAAAGAGAAACAGAATTTTCTCCGCAAGGATGTTACAAAAACAGATGCCAT
Source organism: uncultured Bacteroidales bacterium (assembly GCA_903926565.1). Taxonomy (GTDB): domain Bacteria; phylum Bacteroidota; class Bacteroidia; order Bacteroidales; family FEN-979; genus CAIVAT01. Next base: position 2,123 of record CAIYJU010000146.1, on the reverse strand, counting down.
TGACTATTTCACCGCCAAGGGCGATGAATACAAAATAGAATTGTTACAGGGTCTTGAAGATGGCCAGATTACATTTTATGAATCTGGTGAATTCACAGATTTATGCCGCGGACCTCACATTCCTGATACCAGTTTCATCAAAGCCATCAAATTGCTCAACATCGCCGGCGCTTATTGGCGTGGTGATGAAAAACGCAAGCAACTTACCCGCATTTACGGGATCACATTCCCAAAGCAGAAGGAACTGGATGAATTTCTGGTCTTTTTGGAGGAGGCGAAAAAAAGAGATCACCGGAAATTAGGCAAGGAACTGGAGCTGTTTGCATTTTCCCAGAAAGTCGGTCTTGGCCTTCCGCTGTGGCTGCCGAGAGGTGCCGCACTGCGTGAGCGCCTGGAGATGTTTCTGAAAAAAGTACAGAAAAAGGCGGGTTACGAGCAGGTTATGTGCCCTCACATCGGAAACGTCGAATTGTATAAAACCTCAGGCCATTATCAAAAATATGGTGAGAGTTCTTTCCGCCCTATCACAACTCCGGTTGAGGGAGAAGAGTTCTTCCTGAAACCCATGAACTGCCCGCACCATTGTGAAATCTATAAAGTTAAACCAAGGTCATACCGCGACTTGCCAGTCAGGCTTGCTGAATTCGGTACCGTGTACAGGTATGAGCAGAGTGGTGAATTGCATGGTTTGACACGTGTACGTGGTTTTACCCAGGATGATGCACACATTTTCTGCACCCCTGAACAGGTGAAAGATGAATTCAAAGGGGTCATGGATATCGTGATGCTTATTTTTAAAGCGCTGAATTTCAAGGAATTTATCGTCCAGATATCATTGCGTGATCCTGAGAATAAAGATAAATATATTGGTTCCGATGAAAATTGGGAGAAAGCCGAACGCGCCATCAGGGAGGTTGCTGAAGAACGTGGTTTGAATACTGTTATAGAACTTGGGGAAGCTGCCTTTTACGGGCCTAAAATGGACTTCATGGTGAAGGATGCCCTTGGCAGAAAATGGCAGCTTGGAACCATTCAGGTTGACTATAATTTGCCTGAACGTTTTGATTTGGAGTATATTGGAAATGACAACCAGAAGCATCGCCCGGTGATGATCCATCGTGCACCATTCGGTTCCATGGAACGGTTTGTTGCAGTTTTGTTAGAACATACTGCGGGAAATTTTCCGCTATGGCTTACACCTGATCAGGCTATTGTGTTGCCAATCAGTGAGAAATACCAGGAATATGCAAAAAAAGTTTTTAATTTGCTAAATAATTCCGAAATTCGCACCCTGATTGATGACCGGAATGAAAAGGCTGGCAAGAAGATCCGTGATGCAGAATTGATGAAAATTCCTTTTATGCTCGTAGTGGGAGAGCGCGAAGAGAGCGAAGGGACCGTATCTGTCCGTAAACATGGTCATGGAGATTTGGGACCACAGAAAATTGAAGATTTCGTCAAATTCGTTGAGGATGAGATTAAAACCGAATTTGGAGAACTTAATTAATATAAATCACAGTATTCACTAATCATTGGAGGAAATACAATAGTTACACAATTTAGCGGCCCGCGTCGATATCCGAAACCGGGAAAAAAAGAAGAACCTTATAATATCAACCAATGGATCAAGGCTCCGGTTGTGCGTGTAGTAGGTGAAAATATTGAACCTGGAATCTACAACATCCGTGAAGCGTTGAACATTGCCGAAGGAAAAGGCCTTGACCTTGTTGAAATTTCACCAACCGCAAATCCTCCTGTTTGCAAGGTGATCGACTACAAGAAATTTCTCTACGAGCTTAAGAAGAAGCAGAAGGAGATGAAAGCCAAGACCGCTAAAATAATTGTGAAGGAGATCCGGCTTGGACCGAATACAGATGAACATGATTTCAACTTTAAACTGAATCACGCCATTAAATTTTTAAAGGAGGGAGCAAAAGTAAAAGTTGATGTTTTCTTTAAAGGTCGTTCCATCATTTACAAGGAGCAGGGAGAACTGATCCTTCTGAAGTTCGCCCAATTGCTGGTGGATGTTGGCAAGATCGAACAGATGCCACGCCTGGAAGGAAAGCGAATGATCATGATCATTACCCCCAAGAAGTAGCCCCGGGCTTTAGCCTGGGTGG
>CAIYJU010000145.1 GCA_903926565.1 uncultured Bacteroidales bacterium | reverse complement strand
GGGTTCAATATTATTACCAGACAGCGAATATACCCAATGTAATTCCCGCAGGCATCACGCTCCAAACAGCATACCAGTTTGTGTATGGCGGGTTTTTCAGCGTGCCGGATTAGTGCTTTCAATTGATTCAGCCGTTTTAAGCGAGGGTGGTCCCTGTTTTTTTTGACCGGCGTTACGCGCCATAATTCATTTTCATTTTGGAAGCCCGGTTTTTTATTTGCAATGATTGAATCTGCTTTCACCGTTATCTTCTCTTCATTCTAATGTTGGTCGCTATTCTTGTTTTCAGTAAAAGGCAGTTCAATCCAGAAGGTACTCCCTACGCCAACCTGACTTTCAACCCCAACTGCACCGTTCATCGCTTTTATAAGTTCTTTCACAACTACCAGCCCCAGCCCGGTGCCCTGAGTTTTGGTTTGATCAGCTCCTACGCGTCCGAATGGTTGAAAGAGTTTGGTGAAATCTTCGCGCTTAATCCCATTGCCGGTATCGCTTATTGAAACTCTCACCAGGGTGTTTCCATGGGTATCTATTGGTTGTAGTGCTGTTTTCACAGTTACCGACCCGCCTTCCCTGTTGTATTTTATGGCGTTGCTGGTTAAATTAAGCAAAACCTGTGTCAGCCTGAGTTTGTCGGCCAGGACAAACAGGTTGTTGGCAGATGAATCAACGATTTCAATTGAAATATTTCTTTGATTTGCTAAAACCTGAACTACATCCGATATTTCATTTATTATGCCTGATATTCCCACCGGTTCCGGTTTCAGGATTTGCCTTCCGGATTCAATTCCTGCAAGTTCAAGCACTTCATTTATCAGGCAGAGTAAATGTTTCCCACTGTTTAGAATATTATTTATCCACTTTTTGTGCGTTGCTTTTAGCTCGCCCAATTCCATTAACTGGGCAAAACCAAGTATCGAATTCAAGGGGGTACGCAGTTCGTGGCTCATGCGCGAAAGGAATTCGCTTTTGGCAAGATTTGCCCTGTCTGCTTCGTTTCTTGCTGCAATAAGGGCTTCTTCCGCTTGTTTGCGCACGGTGATGTCCGAAATGTAACCATGCCATAACACCGAACCATCATCATTGGCCTGTGGCATCGCATTGCCCAAAACCCAACGCACTTCTCCATCATCATATTTCACCCGATATTCATGATGCCAGAGTTTCATCTCTTTTGCCGATGCCTGCATAGAAGCAACCACATTAGCGAAATCATCAGGGTGAATCCTTGAAAACACGATGGAACCGTCATGTGTTACATCTTCAGGGCTGACCCGGTAAATGTCACGGATGCCTTCACTTGTAAATGGGAAACAGGAAGAGCCATCGGGGTTTAACCGGTACTGGTATACAACACCTGGGACCCTGTTGGCAATTTTATTTAACCGGTCAAGAGCCTCTTGCAGCGCTACCGATATTTTATGACGTTCTGCATTTTCCTGCTCAAGTTTTGTATTGATTTCAGCTAATTGGAGAGTCCGTTCAGCTATTCTGTTTTCAAGGTTTACGTTGAGGTCGAGAATTTTCTGTTCCGCATTTTTGTGTGCCGTAATATCCCTGAAAAAACCAAGTAATTGGGTTCTTCCATTTATTGAGATGAGAGCCCCACTGATATCTGCAAAGAATATTTCGCCGTTCTCTTTAAGACATTGAATATTTTCGGCAAGAGCCTTCTCCCCGTGTAACATACTTTCAAACTCGGCAAGGGTATGCCCGAAAGTCTCTTCCGGATGAATGGCGGCAATGCTCATCGTTTTGAATTGTTCCTCGGTATATCCAAATACACGGCATTGGGCTGCATTGGCATAGGTAATCATCTTTGTTTCCGCATCGGCAATTAATATTCCTTCCGGACTTCCCTGAAAAATGGAATGGTACCTCTCTTCTGAAGCCTGCAGTTCTTGCTGTGCATGCTTTCGCTCCGTAACGTCCCTGTATTTCCACAAATGGCCTGAGTAAACTTCGCTAAACCAGGTTGGAATATAATCTCTTTCGAAATGCCGGCCATCCAGCAGTTCAAGTTCATCGCCAAATACGGCCTTTTTATTGATCAGAATCAAGCTAATGCCGGCAACAAATTTTTCAGGATCTGTAAATAATTGTTTACTCTGTTCCGCCGATTCAGAACAATCAGCACCGATAAGCGCTTCGGGCGGTGCCGGGATGGAAAACATATCGCAAAAAAGCTGGTTGGTCAATGCAATTTTGTGGTTTGAATCTTCGAGCAGAATACCTTCCTGTAAATTAACAATAAGGTTATTCAGAATGGCTGATTTTTTCTTTGTTTCGGCCTCAGCCTGACTTCTTTCGGTGATATCAACAGCATTTACAAGGCATTGCATCCCATTTTCGGTGGCAATCCCCGAAAGATGGACAAGCAAGGACTGGTTGCTGTGGTTCGTCAGGGTTACTTCGCATGATTCTTTTGCTTTGTTCTTAAAGGTCTTATCAAGAAAGAGACTGAAAATTGGTTTTGTGTCTTCTGATACAAAAAAATCAAACTGTGCTTTTTTCAAATACGCGCGTTCACCGCCTAACATCGTTGCTCCGCAAAGGTTTAACTCTATAATTTTCCCTTCTTTGGAAAGTGTAAAATAGCCCGATGGGCTAAAATCGTATAATTCAGCATATTTGTCGTTGGCTGCTTTTGCTATCTGCTCCTTTGCCCTTTTAAGCTCATCATTCTGCATTTCCAGCTCTATCTGATGCACCTGAAGTTCATGGGTGAGTTTCAGTGAATTGGCAATTGCAACGCTTAATTCGTCAGCGCGTTTTTCCTTTTCTTCGTTTTGGAAGGCAAGCTGCTGAACAAGTTCCAGTATTTCGGTTTCTGATTTCTTTTTCAGCAACTCTTCGGCCTTGTTACGCAATGCCGCTGCTTCAGATCTGTTTTCTTGTTTTTCCATTCCTGTTTCTTGTTTTTAATCAGCGTATTGGGGTCTTTATTTGACAGGCCTGATTGGCAAAAAAAGGTGTGAACCGCTACTATTATCCAGAAACAGATTGGTGCCTGGCGGCTTTATCTGTTTAGAAACGGAAGTAACGCAATATTTTATCTGTCCCCAAGGACGACATGCATTGAAAATGGCATTTGAAGTGAAACCAGATACAAATTTAAACATATAAAAAACATAAAACAATAATTGCCGTAATATCAAGAAATATATTGTTATTTGAATAAAGATTGTCTTTGCGATTCAAACAACCTGGAAAAAATCTTATTGGGAATGGTGAAAAAAAACAGGCTTCCATTCCCCACCTCACTATTTGCTGCTCATTCCGATGCCAGGTTCCTCAATAGAAATTTCAACATTACTGTGATTTGTGGCTTTAGCCGAAACTCTTATTTTCCCACCTTTAGGAGTAAATTTCACGGAATTGGACATGATGTTCCTGATTATTGTTTGAATGATTAAAAATGATAGACCAGGGTTGCCCCGATCCCGGTCGAACTGACCGGGATCACCTGCAACTTCTTATTGGCATTGAAAAAGACCATGCTGCCGACAGCAAATCCCAGGGCGGAGCCGGCCAGAACATCCGATGCCCAGTGATCATTCATGGCTAACCGGTAAGACGCTGTTAACCCGGCAAGTCCAAAACAGACAACAGGGACCCATTTCGTATCCCAGTATTCCAGGGCAATTACCGTTGCAATTGAAAAAGCCGTTGATGAATGGCCGGAAGGAAATGAATTATATCCAAACATCCCGTATTCTCCTCCCCAACTGAATGGTCCGTCCCAGTTATGCGGATCAGGCGGCGTATCCTGGTACGGGCGGTGGCGGTGTGTGACCTGCTTGATGACCTGCGTGAGGACGGCTGTAATTACAAAGGCTTCCAACCCTTTCAAACCGGTCTCTTTTGCTTTTTTGTTCTTCCAGATCACGCCGCTGGCATAAAAAATTCCCAGTGTCGGAATGGCATAGAGGCCGCTTCCCAACGGGCTGAAAAAGTAATAAGAGGATTTGCTTATAAATACAGAGCTGTTGCGATAATAGAACTGCTGTATTGGTTTATCTCCCCAGGCTATAAGCCCCGCAGTAGCTGCGATGACTGCTGCGGCTGTGATGATCTGACCTGTCTTCCAGTGGAGCGGGTTTTTAGTAAGTGATTTCGTATCTGTCCAGTAGGAACTTGCATACGCACGACCGAAAGAACTTACCGGAGTAATGTTCTGCGCCTCCTTTGTGATAATCACGGTATCCGTTTTTTTAATAAGGGTATCCACCTGCCGGGGTGTCAGGCTGTCGATTTTCTGTGGTGTGAGGGAATCCTTCTTTTCCTGGGCACCGGCATTGACCATTACACAGGTAAATAAAAGGGAAAGAAGTAACACTTTAATAGTCATCTGGAGGATTAAACTGTATGCCGATTTCAGAGAGAAATGGTTGTCTGAAAATAAATGTAAACATACAATCATTTATATTGAAAATCATTATGTTATTTGTTGATTGAGATCTATTGTACCAGTTCACTTATAGAAACCTCATTCTGTAAGTCAATGACCCTTCCCCGGCCCTCGCTCATCGGGCTGAATGTTTGCAAACATGCCGATGGCACTTTTTATTTTTTCAGGAAATTTGTGCTGCGAAACGAGCCTATTTTATCTCATTGCCAAAGAAACCCCGGTCTAAAGAGGCCTGGATCAGCTCCTTCAAAACCTGCAGGTCGATATCCTCCAGTTTATTGATGTAGAGGCAGCCAACCCCGGTTTTATGCTTGCCTAACTTTTTAAGAGCAGCATCATGTTGCCTGATATCTCCGCAAAGGTACAGTGACAGGTTCGCTTTACGCGGAGAGAAGCCGATCCGAAGCCAGTCAACTTCCCTGCCGGTAGCAGGGCTCTTCAGTCTTACATTGCCAAAACCGATGAGTGAACTTCCCCACATTTTCGGCTCTTCGCCTGTTGCCTGTTTCATCATTTCCAAAAGCACAAAACTGTCTTTGCGCTTTTTTTCGTCCGGGACCTTATTGATAAAATCCTCAACGCTTCCGGAGGTTGGTTTTGTTTTTATTTCAGCCATTTGAAGTTAATATTTTGTGTTTACCATGTGGATATTTTCTTTAATGAAACGCTTTTTGACCCCATCCCCCTGCCCCCTTCCCCAAAGAAGGGAAGGGGAAGTTGTTCTAATCCAAAATATTCCTGATAATCTGCCATAAATGTTTATTAGCATACCGCTCCCCTCCTTATTTGGGGAGGGGCCGGGGGTGAGGTATTGCCTACAGGTAATTGGTATCCTGATGGATAGAGTGAAACATCGACCTGTGTTATTTGAGATTGTATTGAAGCAAAAATACAAAAAGGATTACTCACTTACACAGGTAATGAAACCGCATTAACAAGTCATTAACAAATCAATAACTACCCGGTAACAGGAATCCTGTGAAATATGGCCTACTTTTGTCGTCTGAACTTAAAACTAAAGACGATGAAAAATATTATTTTAGCAATACTCTTACTCAGTGTTACCCTTTCCTTCATGATTGACAATGACAGTTATCCTGTTGAAAACGGGAAGTTGTCGGGCAATGCAACATATACAGACTCCTACCAGTCGGCAAGTCAGGCAGATGCGGGTTGTGAGCTATACTCAATAAGCGAAGCCGATTTGAAATCAACAAAATATGCTGATATCACGGAAGTGATTGAAAATTTCCGAAGAAACAAATCGATGTATGCCTATTCCATGAATGACATCGTAGATCCCGGCAAGATTAAAAAAGTGCAGGATGATTTTGATGCGTTATCTAAATACATCTCCGGGTATATCGGTGGATTCAAACAGTTGCCGGCCATTGCCAGGACTTCGGCAAATGGCAAAGGAAATTATACGCTAAGTTTAAAACCCGGGAAATATTATATCCTGGTGGTTTCCGGCAGTGTGAAAAGCGATAACATCGCAGAATCCAAAGGCAATATTGGTTATAAAGTCGTTGATGTCAAGCCGGTTGGGGAAACTTTACTGCATGTCAATTTTGTGAAACATGAGCCGTTCTGGTTCATGAGCATGTTCAACCTTTCAGGATGCTGATATTTTGATGGTTTCAGGGCTATTAAGATCTTCCAGGTTTCCAAAACCTGGAAGGTCTGATTTGCTGTATGGTATATTTTTCTTTTAGATCAATTTTGTTTTCAGCAGCGCTTGTATTTCCGGAAAACCCAATGTTTTTGCATATTTTGATGGGATATAACCCCCCAGTTCAAAGCAGGTGACCTGGGTAATTGCACCGAAATTCTCTTCTTTCTTCATTTGCTTGACAACGAATGCCTTACCCCAGTAATGACCGGTGTCAAGCAATGCTTTCACAATCTCGATGTTGCCACTTTCAATGGCATAATACATGGCATTTTTTCCTTCAACTTTGGTAATGCAGTTTGTTTTCTTATTCAACGATCTGCCATAAGCATCTTCCTTGAGGTTTACTCCCTTTGCGATAAGAAATTTCACGGCATCGAGATGGTCATTCACAGCAGCCCACATGAGCAGCGTAATGCCTTTTAAACTCTGTCCGGTAGTCATGTCCTCAACATAAAATTCATCGTTTATATTTGCGCCTTTGGAAAGCAAGGCATCCATCACATCCACCTGTCCGTTACCAGCGGCGATGAGAAGGGGTTTGCCGTAAAGGACGGATTCAATTTTCACATCGCTCCCATTGTTGATAAATGCAAGGATCACTTCCGGTTGTACAATTGTGGGGATTACAACCAGCGCATCCATCAGAGGTGTGCTCTTTAATGAATTTACTGCATTGATATTAACCCCTTTGGCAACTAAAAATTTGACGATCTCATCGGGCGAAGCCATCTTGCTTTCATCCGGATTTTTATACCAGTCTGGAATGGTCATGCCATAGTTTGTCAAAGAAGCAGCCATGACTTTATTGTATTCCGTACGTGCTTTCTTCGACCGGCCTGAAGTAGCAAAATCGCTTAAAAGGTTGGCGCCGGAAATGGTATTGATCACATCGGTTTTTGCTCCTTTGTCTGTGAGCATTTTCATACACTCCAGGCAGTTGGTGTTGGTGACCAGATTCGTGATCGAATATGTGGTGACCGGGTTCGCTTTCATCTTTTCCACCATTCCCTGCCAGGCTTTGATCATGGCCTTATTCGCCGATTTTCCTTTTGCTTTTTCATCATCAATCATTTTCTGGATGCCGGCAGAGATATCTGAGATGGCCGGTTTGTTGGGATCAGCTCCTCCATCCAGCAACGCCTTAATAACTTCGGGCGAGCCATATAAACATGCCTGTGCCAGGGGAGGATAACTGCCTTCATTGACCTTTGCACCTTTCGTTACGAGATATTGAACCACATCACCGAAGAAGAGTGACACAGAAAGCGGATTCCCGGTTGCGCCAGCGTAATTAACATCGGCACCTTTCTCAACCAGTGACTTGACTTCGGTCAGATTGCCGGCACTACAGGCCTTGATCAGCTCCTCATTTTGTTGGGCATTCGCTACTAAATACCCCAGGCTTAATATTAGAAAGAGTATCTTTTTCATGGTTATTTTGTTTAAAGTGATAATAATTCGGTAAATGTATACCATAATATTGATATAAATATCGTTTTCTTGAAAAAATTCCTATTTACGTTATGAGTAAAATATTTTGCATTGAATTTGAAGGTATGTATTAGAAAAAGCCCCGGTTTCCCAAGGCTTTCCATTATTGAAGTATGTTGCGGTTATTAAGACCTTCCAGGTTTTTAAAACCTGGAAGGTCTGGTTACACAAACATTAATAAATGCTATGTTTGCACTCATAAACCCATGCATGGAATGAAAATAAAGTTTTTCCTGCTTTTGCTGCCAATGTTTTTTGCGGTATTTGAGGTGTCGTTTTCTCAACAACTCACTGTTTCTCAGCAATTCAATGTATTAGAGAAGACCAGGCGTCGAATGATCCCGGATGTGGAACAGCCATCGCTCCATGTGGCCCCGGTTATCTATTACAAACCGGCAACCGTATTGTTAAACCTGTATGATACGGTCTCGGAAGTTATTTACTGGCGTCGTAATTTCACCGACCAGTTCCTGGAAACCTGGTCTGATTCACGGATGTATCCAGCCAGCAGGATTTTTGGGTTCATTCAGGATAGCGTCTATTTCAGGAGTACACCCTTTCATGACTACCATATTTTTGTTCCGCAGATATTCACCGGGCAGATCAATCTTTATTATACCCGCTACATTCAGAACCTTGGGGAGATACGCATGATTTCTAAGGATGCAAAGAATCCTGATTATCATAACAGCATGATTGTCACCGGGGATGTTCCAAGGAGATACGCCAATGAATTCACATACTTTGTGACATTCCCGTGGGATACGCTTAAAATGGTCCGGGTAACCAGGAAAAGTCTTGGCGACTTTTCCAAAACCTATCTCCGGGCATACCCGGATGCTTACAAGGAAGCCGGGAAATATGAAAAATCTTCGACCAGCCGGATTTTAGGTTATGTTTTGCTGCCAGTAGCCGTAATCGGCACTGCCGCCTTTCTGATGGTAGAAGGAAATCCTAAATATTTCATCGGAATCGGAGCTGGAGCACTGGTAGCCTATGTTTCTGTAAAAATATTCCTGAAACCTAAAATGCTCGATCCTGAAGGGATGATCGGGATTATATCGAAATGCCGGTAAGGACCTTCCAGGTTTTAGTAAGACCTTCCAGGTTTTTAAAACCGGGAAGGTCTGCTCCATCAGGTAAGCAATTTAGTTAACCTTGTATCTTACCAGCCTTGTCTCAAATCCGATCCCGCCAAAGAAAAAGAAGGTATGCATCTTCAGTTTCCCGATGCCTTTTCCGTAAACATCAAAAGTATAACGAACAGGAAGGTTGGCTGGATTGGGTGGTGTGGGGACAATTTTCGTGCGTGGTGTGATTGATTGAAAACTGCCTGCCGGTGTTGTGACAACCGAATCCTTCCCGGTCATCTGCAGATAGCCAATATATAGGTCAGTATGCGAAGTATCCACCGAAAGAACATCGGTAAAGTTGGTACTTGAAGCCAGAATGTTACCATTGGATGAAACCAGATACCCTGAAGAGTCGCGCAAATAAAAGGCAGATTGCGAAGGGAACAAAACATAAGGATTTTCCATAAGCTTTTGATAGGTATAGCCACGGATCAGTGTGTCTTTTTCAATGAAAGCACTATCATAATGCGGAGTCGGTGTGGCAACACCATTTGTGTCGATGTCGAATTGCTGGTAGATCCAGTAGTTTCCGGTTTTCAGTTGATAATAGTCGGCTTTTTGAACCGGAGCTGATGTTTCAGAGTCTTTCTTACATGACTGTGTGAGAATTGAAATGGCGGCAATGATCATGATTAACCACTTGTTCATCTGGATTGGGGTTTAGGTTAGAAATATGTGATAATTGGATAACATTAAACGGAGGATCCGGGTGAATATTGCAGAAGTTGATACCTGTAAAAGGACTTCCTTGTTGACATCAGGATGTCAATTTCCAGTGAGCAAAACACACATTGGGATGTCGCTGTTTGTTATGAGTTTAACCTCAAAACTATCGTTGCTTTTGTTCTTAAATGCCTTCTCAGGAAAGCGATTGAAAATTGGTCTTGTCATTAGCAACTTCCGTCTCTGCCCATGCATGGCGGAGTTCTTCATTCTGCAATTCCAGCTCTATTTGATGAACCTCAGGCTCGCGAATGAGTCTGAGAGACTCTGTTTCAGAAAACGGCAAAGTTATTCCCGGTGATTTCATTTTCAACAACTCTTCAGCCTTTTTGCGAAGGATGGCGCTTTCGGATTTACGGATTTCGTTCATTTTCTTCTTTGTTTTTCCGAAGTTCATCTTCCATCTGCTTTCGGGCAGTGAGGTCGGTGTATACAATGGCTACGCCATATCCTTCAAGCGGAACGGGCGTAGCTGAAACGTTGATCCATGATACCTGGCCCTCTCCCTTGAGAATACCCATTTCCACATTTTCAACCTGGCATTTTTCATTGAGG
>CAIYJU010000144.1 GCA_903926565.1 uncultured Bacteroidales bacterium | reverse complement strand
TGGCACTGGCCCGGGTTGAACAGGAGTGTAAGGAACATCGTCCTTCTTCTTACAGGATAAGACAAGAACAAAGGCAATTGACAGCAGAATTAAAGCCGGCTTCAGGGCTTTCAGAAGGGTTTTGTGTTTCATAATCCAGGTATTGGAGACAAAGTGGTTAAGTGTAGTTATGATAGAGAGGCAAGTATTCCTTTTGACGGTCATTTATAGACTGTGACTCATCGTTTATGTTTTCCAATATTTGAATATAAATTTACGAATAAATATCACTTATCAGCATTTATAATAATTGTGATTGATTAATCTCCCTTTTTGGGGAGGCCGGGGGTGGAGTATAGCCCACAGGTAATTGGCTTCCTGGTTATCTGCTAAGCTTTTACTTCATCTCTACCGGATCGGAATGAGGGTTGAAAAAAAAAATTTTTCATTTTCTGTAATAATTTATTACTTTTATCGACTGATGTTTATTCAGTCTTAATTACAATAACATTTTATCTAAAACCAAATAAAATGAAAACTATAAAATATATCCCCGCAGGCTTTATCTGCTTTTTTTTCAAGCCATTACCGTAATAATCAGTATAAAGAGTGCCTGAAACATCAATTATCAATGCATCTTAACCTTGTCTGAAATGAAAATAATTATTGTAATTGTTGTCGCAACCATTTTTATTATAGTCGTATTTCAATCCTATACACTGATGTCGGCCAACAAAACCGAAGAACAAAAATATACCGTCGTCCGGAAAGAAAAGGATTTTGAGATCAGGTTCTACCCTGCAGCAACCATTGCAACCATTCATTCAAATGCAAAGACTTACAAGGAACTATCCGGGCCGGGCTTCAGGCAACTGGCAGGATATATTTTCGGTGGCAATGCCGGTGAGACTCAAATTGCGATGACGGCCCCTGTGCACATGAACATCAATGATTCGCTTTCATCCATGAGCTTTGTCATGCCATCGGGCTATAATGAATCAAACCTCCCGAAACCAAACAATCCTGATGTCATCATAACGAAAACAACGGATGAATATGTTGCCGTAATGCGGTTTGGGGGTTATGCCTCGTTTGGGTTACAACCCGCCTTACCAGGTCATCAACCGAAAAAATGAAATCATCGTTTCAGTTAAATGGAATTAAAAACAATCGCTGGCAATGCGGTATTCTATCCTGGCTTCATTTTGCACAACGAATGCGCAGGTTCAGGTCATCTCTCCAAACGGTGGCGAAACATGGATTTACGGAAGTACAGCAACCATTCAATGGCAGAACATGGGTGTACCTGACATATATTCCCCTCCCCCAGGTGTTGTTTATTACCAGGGTGCGGAGGTGAGTGTGCAATGGTGGACAGGTAATCCGGGTCCGGTAGATATTCGTTTTTCTTCTGACAACGGGCTTACCTGGATGCAGGTTGGTGCGCGAATCACTTCCTATCCCTTTCACCGTTGTTGTTCCTCCATTCATCATTTATGAACCTGTAGCCGGCAGTGCTTTTTATACCGGTCAGCCCATAAGAGTAGGGTGGGATGCAACAACCCCGGCAGATGCAAATATTGAATTATCCCTTGATAACGGGAATACTTTTGAGACAGTGGCGTCAAACATTCCATCCAACATACCCTTTGCAGTAATAAATGGTTCGGCAACAGCCTCCGGCAATTGCGTAATAAAAATTGTTGACAGTAACGATCCGTCATCATTTGCATTGAGCCAGGTTTTCAGGATCATCAATGCTCCTGTTCTTTCATTGATAAGTCCTGGTGGCGGGGAACTATTGGATAATGATTCAACTTATTCCATTACCTTCAGTTACTCAGGCGAATTGCCTGAAAACCCGCTTATTTCGTTTGATTTTTCAGCTGACAACGGGAAAAACTGGAATAGCCTGGGACTGTTCCCGTATGATGAAAACCAAACCGCATATCAGTGGAAAACACCTGTAACGATTTCCGACTCATGCCTGGTCAGGATTTCGGATTACAGTTTTCCGTTTATTTCCGATTCAAGCCAGTCGGTGTTTGCCATTAAAGAAATTCCGGCTCTTGAAATTTGCATGGTCAGCGTTGATCAGGGTTCCAGCAAGAACCTGGTTGTATGGAACAGGGTTGACAATGACCTGATAGCCTCGTATGTGGTACTGAAAGAAACAAACGAAGCCAATGTTTACCAGGAAGTGGGAAGCGTATTAAAAGATTCTGTCACTGCCCTGGTCGATCCCGGATCAAATCCACGCGAAAAAGCCACACGGTATAAATTATCATTCAGGGATTCGAACGGGACATTATATGGTACCGGAAAGCTGCACCAGACTATTCACCTTGCAATCAACCAGGGAGTAGGCAATATCTGGAATCTTTTCTGGACTCCATATGCAGGTTTTCCTGTAATATCCTATAATATTTACCGTGGCCCCGAACCGGGTAATATGCAACTGATCGGAACTGTATCCGGTAACTTTACCTCCTACACCGACCTCTATGCAGAACCCGGGATTATATACTATATGATAGAAGTCATCAATCCCAACAATTGCAATCCTGCCGGCGGAAAATTCGCTGGTTACGGCAGTTCCATCTCCAACATTGAAACAAACAATACATCCGGCCTTGAAGATAAGCGATTGTCAGCCAATTTGTCAGTTTATCCGAATCCCGCAACTGATAAAATCAGCATCAGGTCTACAGAGATGATCAAAGGGAAGACGGTACTTTCTGTTGTAAACTCAATTGGTAAAGTTATTGAGTCTGTAGAACTTGAAGCAAACGATTTATCCCAGGGATATAGTCTTGATACTGAGGGTCTGTCTCCGGGATTGTATACGATACTTTTACGTGGGGCTGAAGTTGCAGGCTCAGCAAAATTTATCAAAAGCAGGTAATTCAACAACCTTGATCCTGTTCTGAAACATCTGGCTTATATTGCTCATTATTCAGTCCTTTCGCACTGGTGGCAATCAACACCGGCAATCGCGCGTTTGAAAAACTACAGTTTCATTTTTTAATCGTATATCAGGGTCATCATCAGTATCCCCTATTGTAGTAATGATGGAGTGAGTGAAGATGAAATGTCTTAAGTTTGCTGATGCCAATAAAAATGATATTTATCATGAATATGTGACATCAGAAGCAGCCTGGCAGATTTCACTCTTCAACAAGGTATCGGAATGAGGGTTCGGAAAATTTATGATCACTGGAAGCAACTGATTTTTGCAGGCATTATAATTCTATGCCTTACAAAATGCAGTTCCCCGGATGAAACATACTATGAACTCAAAAAGATTGACCCGAAAATAGCTCATTTGATTGATTCGCTCGAAAAAAAGATGTGGCACTATTATGCCGAAAATCCCGATTCGGCCGAAATAATCCTTTTCCAAACTATCCGGCTGCTCGACTCACTCGATATTCCACAAAAGAAACTCTACGCTTACATGCACCTCAACGAGCTATACCAGTACCGGAAACCCGACTATTTTAAAGCTGTGATGAGCCTGGGCAATGCCGTGAGGATTTTTGTGCAGTATCCTGGTCCCTATATGTTGAACCCATATTTGTTTGTTGACATTGGCAACAATTTTTTCAACCTTGGCTATTACAGTCAATCCGTGACATTTTATAAAATTTCCTACGATGTCGCACGGAATAACAATGAAAATTACTGCCAGTCACTGGCACTTCAAAACATCGCCCTTTCGTTTAAAAAGCGTTATTTATACGATTCGGCTTACTATTATTTGCGGCTGGCCGACAGCCGTATTATTGATCGATCTGGCATGATGCTGGCTCAAAACACCAATTACCTGGCTGATTTAATGCTTGTTACAGGAAGCCTTGGAACAGTGGAAAAAACCGCGCTCACCAGCCTTGATATTCTTGACAATTATAAAAAGTCCCACACCGGAATGACTGCCGGAAACAAGGACCGGAATTATATAAACTGGAACGAAATGGCCGCCAGGAGCCACCTGTTATTGAGCAAGTTATATTTCCAAAAGGGGCAGACCGGGCTTTGGGAACAACATCTTAAAACAGCATTGGAATATGCCGGCAAAACCGGCTCTGACAAATTGAAAGCCGATTTGCATTTTGTACAAACCCTGCAAAACGGGATGCAACAAGATCAGGCAAATCTGATAAACGATATTAACGAATCGTACACATACGTTCTGAAAGCCAATGATTTGGTCATTCAAAAAGCATTTGCTGATTCAATGGTTGTGCTATTTGGAAAACGAAACCTTCCGGATTATCAAAAGAGATACACCCTTATTTCAAATTCAGTGGGCGATAGCATGATCATGCAGAAAGCCTCCACCGAACTCACCAAAAATATGATGCTGATGGCCTCTGTGGCAGCTGAACAGGTAGTCCAGAAACTCAAACTTGATCAAATGGGAAAAACCAGGACCATCAGCTGGCAAAGATGGACGATCATGGCTTTTGTCATGCTAACGCTTTTAACCCTTACCACATTGATTGTTATATTTTTACTTCACAAAAAATTGCAATATACTTACCGTGTACTGGTCACTCAAATTCAAAATTCGTTAAAGCCTGGCGTTGAAATCCATGATAAAGAATCTTTGGAATCAAGGCCTTATGATCAGCTTAGCGTTCAACTTGAAGAACTGATGGTTTCCAAAAAGCCATATTTGAATAAGATTTTGACATTGAATGATTTGGCCGCCCTGCTTCACACCAATCATACCTACCTCTCCGCCTTGATCAATCAGAATTACAGGATCAATTTCAACGACTACATCAATCAGCTCCGGGTTCGGGAATCCTGTATATTGATCTCCATGGTCGAAAACCAAAACCTCAGTATTGATCATCTGGCCAATCTATCGGGGTTTAATTCCAAATCCACATTTTACTCGGCGTTTAAGAAATTTACCGGGATGAGTCCCGTGGTATTCATCAAAAATTCCGCAAAAAACACCCCAAAATGAGCGGTGGGAGTTTTCTCTCCTTAAATCTGTTGATATTTAACGCTTTGTAAAATTCCGGAATCATATAATTGTATGATTCCGGAAGACTTTTCCCTTGTAACAGAATGATGACTGCTTTAGCTTTGTGTGAAATTATTCACAAGGCGTCCGGTATACATGGAAAAATCGCTCACACTGACCAGCCTAACCCGGATTACCCTGATCACCAATTTTTATTGAGTGCTGAAAAGTTAAGCTGGTCTGTTATAAGAAAAATTTTTACCATTTAAACTAACTTGTTATGCAAACACAGAAAAAAATCTCGTTGATCCTTTTCGTTATGTTAGGAATCTTTTTCATGATTTCCACCGGATGCAAAAAGAAAACCGATCCCGTACCCGAACCGGTTACAGTAAAGGACATTGATGGCAATGTTTACCATTTAGTTACAATCAACAGCCAGGTATGGATGGTTGAAAACCTGAAAACCACAAAATACCGCAATGGCGATGCAATCCCTGCGGTAACCATCGATTCATTGTGGAATAAGCAGGCAGCTACATCAACCGGCGCATACTGCAATTATAACATTAATGGAGCCAGCATCGCCGTATACGGGCACCTGTACAACTGGTACGCGGTAAACGACCCCCGGGGCCTCGCTCCGGCCGGATGGCATATAGCAAGCAAAACAGAGTGGGAAGCATTAACCACTTTCCTGGGAGGCGATACACTGGCTGGCGGGAAGTTGAAAGAGACCGGCACGTTGAATTGGCTCTCTCCGAATACCGGCGCCACCAACAGCACCGGTTTTACGGCAGTTCCCGGCGGATTCCGCATCTACAGCGGCAAGTCTGAAATGTTTGGCGCTTTTGGCGTATGGTGGACATCAACCCCGGCAGATGATTTTAGCGCACTGAATTGTGGTATGTTCAACGACAACGCCGGGGCGCTCATTTCGGCAAACCGCAAGGCCAATGGCTGTTCCATTCGTTGTATCCGGGATTAGTTCCCGGAAAACCCGGATCGTCTTTGATTAAAATAATGTTAACCCTTTTAAACAGAGGATCAAATGAAGAGACAAGCATTAAGTTCAAAAAGCAAACATGGTGGTTTTAAAACCACTATAGGGCTACTCCTGGTGTTATCAGTATTTTTCATGATAAGCTCCTGTAAAAAAGCTGAACCTGAATATTTGCCGGTTTCTGATGGATTTGAGGTTATCAGCCATACTGAACTGGATATGCAGGATATCAGTGATCAGTTAATGATTTTTCCGGATGATCCGAACTCTTTTGATTACCATGATTATTTTGATGAAACAACACAGTTAACCAGTGGCATACTCCCCTTTCCGATAGCGCATGATGTGGTTAAATATACCTCAACAGACAACAAGGGAGCTAAGATTCAGTTGACTGGACTGTTGATTTATCCTTATACTTTTACAGGCAAGGTTAGAGGCCCTATTGTCTCTGTTAATCATGGCACCCAGGCACTTAAGAGACTGGCACCATCAAAATGGAAAAAGGCCGGCTGGAAAGATTGGAGAGATTTTCCCGAAGTGGTCATTGCCGATGTAATGGCATCCTTATACGGATGGATCATCATTATGCCCGATTACCAGGGAATGGGAGATGATATCGGGGAAAATCATCCATATTGCGTCAGGGAAAGACTTGCTGCCGCAACCGCCGATATGGTGCAGGTAGCTATAAAGGCAACCAGCAACAATCAGCACCAATGGGTAAAATGGAATGGACAGACCTTTCTGTACGGATATTCCGAAGGTGGCTTTGTTACCATGTCGGCAGCCAGGGAGCTTGAAGCAAGAAATGTTAACCTGAATGGTGTCGTGTGCATGGACGGGCCATACGATCTTTCAGGCACAATGCTTGATGTAATGCTGAGAGATACCGTCTTTCCGGTTCCATATTTTTTACCGATGCTCTTAGTGGGGTATAATACCATGTATCCGAGTGCTTTTGAATATGGGGCAATGTTGAAAGATCCCTATAAAACAGATATTCCGAAATACACTACCGGATTTTATGATACTGAGGTGATCGATAGTAAAATGCCTCCCGACAAGATCATAAAAAAGATATTTACCCCTGCTTTTATTGATTCACTGAAAAATTCAAACAGTCAGGCACAGAAGATAATTTACGGGAACAATTCGTATGTGAACTGGACCCCGAAATCGAAAATGTTGCTCTGGCATTGTATAAATGATGATTGTGTTCCTTTTGGCAATTTTACGGTCGCCAAAAAGAGATTTACAGAACTCGGCCTTACCAATGTTGATTATGTGGTGTGGCCTGCTGTTACCCTTGACCCCAGTATGGGAACTGTTCATGTTACGGTGGCTCCCCGGGCATTTTATGAAGGTTCACGTTGGATATATAATCACACCAAATGAAAAAACTTATCACCCTTGCATTCATCGCAATATTAGCGTCAACATTCTCAACCGTAAAAGCCCAGGACAAACCTTTGGGAAAAAACGAAATCAGCGCCGGATACGGTATTCTTTCCTATCCTGAAATGTTTGATGAATTTTCCGGTTTCTGGAGTAATGTTTTTGGCTCAGATTCAATTAAATCCGTCACGGGGCCAAATTACGGAACGCTCTCTTTCGGATACCAGCGCACCCTGGGTAAAGTCATCAGTCTTGGGGTTACTGCCAGCATAAATCCGATCCTGTCAAACCTTGTATATAAAAAGGGTACCACGGGAACATCTGCTGAAATGGCCTTCAGCCTGATGCCTAAAATGGAAATAACCTATGTTCAACATGGTGTTTTTGCTGCCTATTCGGCGATTGCTGTTGGCGTTTCATATTTGACGAGAAAGGTCAACAATGATAATGGAACAACAGAGTCGGGTACGCTATGGCGGGTTGGTTATCAGGTAAGCCTGGTCGGCCTCAGGGTAGGAAAAAATGTGGGAGGATTTCTGGAACTCGGTTTTGGGTACCAGGGAATATGCAGACTGGGGCTGTCAGCCAAACTTTAATAAAACCCTGCAGAACCCTTGTTTACCGTTTAAGGATTTCTCCCCTGTCAAAATTCACCGGACAATTAACTCAAAGCCAAAAAAAGAAAATGAAAAAACCAATGATCAGACTGCTGGTATTAATCTTACCGGTGTTAATTCAATTTTCCTCATTCGCCCAGGGGGTAATAAAAGCTGAATCCGGCGCTCGCATCGTGAGCGAGACAGGCAGCTACTGGGTGGTTGATAATGGCCCTTTTACCCTTACCAGCCCGACTGCAGCCACACCGGTTACCATGGCGAACCTTACCATTGCCAATAGCTCTGCAAATACTACGCTTACCATCGGGCCACTCAACTACCTGTCTGTTAACGGAACGCTTACCAACAATGCCGGGAATAACGGTCTGGTCGTGAATTCCGATGCCACCGGCACCGGTTCTCTGATAAACGGTACGGCAGACGTGCCGGCTACTATAACCTGCTATATCACCGGTGAATCCCAGGCATGGCATTTATCATCTTCGCCCGTGGCTCAACAGGCCATTCAACCTGAGTTTGTTCCTTTGCAAGTTCCTGCCCCTACTACCACTGAAGACTTCTTTGCCTGGTACGAGCCGGCTGGTATCTGGGTTAGTTTTAAAAACACATCAACTGCACCAACGTGGAATACTGTTAACGGGAATACCAATTTTGCTGATGGAAAAGGTTATCTTGTTGAATATCTGGCAACCAATCCAACGAAACAATTCGCCGGCAACCTGAACGCCAGTGCGGTTTCTCCCTCGCTTACAAAAACCGGCACTGGCCCCTACGCAGCGTATAACCTGGTGGGCAACCCCTATCCTTCGGCCATCGACTGGAAGGCTGCAAGCGGCTGGAACAGAGACAACCTGGTTAGCAGCGGGGGCGGTTACGTTATGAGCATTTGGAACGATGCATTAAGCGCCGGCAATTATGGCGCTTTCAATAGCGCAGAATCAAGCGGAAGCGGAACAAACGGTGTGACGCAATATATTCCGGTGGGTCAGGGATTTATGGTAAAAGCCGCATCGGCCGGAACGCTTGGCATGGCTGATGGAGTAAGGGTACACAACACCCAGCCGTACCTTAAATCAACCAATGAAAACACAAATATCCTGCGCATAAAAGTTACAGGCAACGCAAATACCTACTCCGATGAAATTGTGATCGAATTTGGTCACCCAACCGCTGATGGTGGCGCCGAAAAGATGTTCAGCTTTTACGAAACCGCGCCCAGTCTATACACGGTGAAGCCGGATGGCAACTATTCCATTGATTTCCGTGGGGAAGCCGGAGCTGTTACCATCCCGGTGAGTTTTAAAGCAGGCGCCGATGGCAATTACACGTTCACTGCCAGCCAACTCGAAACGTTTACCTCATCCACGGCAATTATCCTGGAAGACAAACAGGCTGCCACAATGCAAAACCTCATGCAAAATCCATCCTACACCTTTTCTTCCAGCAAAGCTGACGATGGCGCACGTTTTCTTCTCAATTTTGGCGACGCTTTCAGTATCAGCGAAAATGCGAAAGGACAACAGGCCTGTGTTTATGCATCGGGCAGTACAATTTACATTGCCAATAAATCAGGCGGTTTGCTTAAAGGCATTGTAACGGTTTACAACATGATCGGCCAGCCGGTGATGCAGCAACACCTCAGTGAAAACCCGCTGACGAGGATCAACCTCAACGGGGCCACCGGGTATTACCTCGTAAAGGTGGTAACCTGCGACCAGGTTTATTCAGTCAAGGTTTTTATTAACAAGTAATAAAACGACAAACAATGAAAAAGGTACGCAAACCCCTCATGTTTTCCCTGCTGATGCTCTGTTTCATGCTGGTTGCCCATTCAGGCATGGCCCAGGCCCCTCCGCCCCCTCCGGCTGATAA
The DNA here is from genome assembly GCA_903926565.1 of uncultured Bacteroidales bacterium. Classification (GTDB taxonomy): domain Bacteria; phylum Bacteroidota; class Bacteroidia; order Bacteroidales; family FEN-979; genus CAIVAT01. The sequence continues at coordinate 6,130 of CAIYJU010000144.1, read as the reverse complement.
AGGGACCAATAGCAACAAAGTCCCCGGCGGCGGCGCTCCCATCGATGGCGGGCTGGTTGTTTCACTGGCCATGGCAGCCGGTTTCGGCGCGTGGAAATTATATAAAAGGAAAACCCTGCAGTTCCCTGCTCATTGAGCCAGGTCGAAGTGAGCATATAGGTTAAATTAAACTATTAAAATCATAGAAATATGAAAACAAAAATGACAAAATCGATTTATGTAATATTCATGATGCTGTTTTTAACCGGCAGCATGTTTGCCCAAAACCAAAACGTGGGCATCAACAACAATGGTTCAAGCCCGGCGGCCAGCGCCATGCTCGATGTAAGTTCAACAACCAAGGGATTTTTACCTCCCAGGATGAACCTTGATCAAATTTATTCTATACAATCCCCTGCCGAAGGGCTAATTGTTTACAATACGATCGGTAAATTCCCGGTTTATTATGATGGAACTTCCTGGCGTAAAATGGATAACACCCTGGTGGATTTTGGATTCGTTATTGGTCAACTGCGATTCGGAGGTGTTATTTTTTATATAGATGGAACAGGTCAACACGGGCTTATTTCCGCAACCAGCGACCAAAGTTACCAAGCTCAATGGGGTTGTTACGGAACTTCATTACCTGGTGCATATGGAACAGCAATAGGCACTGGCAATCAGAATACCCTTGACATCATGGCTGGCTGCGCCACGACAGGAATAGCAGCACGAATTTGTGGCGATCTGGTATTGAATGGCTACAGCGACTGGTTTTTGCCATCGAAAGACGAGCTGAACCAAATGTACCTGCAAAAAACTGCCATTGGCAGCCTTGCAAATGACAACTATTGGAGTTCCTCCGGGTTCAATGCGTTCAACGCTTGGTTCCAGGGCTTCGTTAATGGCTTCCAGGACTGGGGCAATAAGGACGGCTCAGCCTATGTGCGCGCTGTGCGGGCTTTTTAACAATTTTTCAATTTACTATATCCCGCTTAGCCGTTGATTTTTTTACCCATGATTTTATGGAATGATTATCGTAATGTTGATTTGACAAAATAACCCGAAATCCGAACAAAAGTTATTATTTCCCAATATCCTCCAGGAGGTTGTGCCTTGTCCATAATACTGTAAGACATATCGCCCCTTCAGGGCTCAGGATTGTGTTGTAGCATAGTTTCCGTGGGTTTTACCCACGGTTAATCATATTGCGCGCTTTCAGCGCTGGTTCTGTTATAACTGGCCTTTTAATGGTTTTTCTCTTTACTGGTGCAATTGCTCAATCAATTTATTTTATGTCAATACAGGTTATAGTGTTATTGCAGGGATTTTACTTTCATGTATTATATTGAAGATTTTCAGTGTGAAGGGAATAACTATTCTCATTTTGCCTTACATTTACAGATTAAGGCGTATTTAATTGCTCTGGTATGTAAATAAGCGCCATATGGAGGCAGGGAAGTGATGGACAGATTTATTGAACAAACTATGAAAAAAACCATCCTTTTATGGTTCATTTTGTTTCTCGCTGTTTCCGTATTTTCTCAGTGGGGATGCTAATAAGCAAATAAAAAATACTTCGTTTCATTTTAGTAGTGTTTAGTAAATATTCTTTTAATACCTGCTAACTGCGCCATAGGCACAATAGTTTTTTCACCCATATGAAATCCCAAAAGGGATGTAAAAACAATTTTAAACAGTCTCTCAATCCTTAACGATTTTCAACACTCTTGTCATCCGGTTGTCGCGGAATCTCACAAAATAAACCCCCGGTTTCAGGCCACTGACATCGATCCCCGTTATTTCACTTACTAACTGTTTCGTTAAAACAAACTGGCCTCGAAGATCATACATGGTCAGTAATCTGTTCTGAGCTTTTGATACACCGGGAGAAGAAATATATACGATCGAATGAGCAGGGTTTGGAAACAATGAAACCTCCCCCGGATAACGGGTCGGTTCAGTGTACACCAATACTGAATCCACAACCGCTGTATAACGGTAAATCTGTTCCAGAACCATGTCCCGCTTGTGATCCGTGAACACTGAAAGCCCCAGGTCATACGGTTGCCAGGTGTTGTTATACGAGTAGTTCCCGGCGATCCCCGTAAGCGAGTTTCCCAATGAATCATAGGTATATTCTTCTCTGTATGCGCTCCTCCAGTTACCATTGACCCAATCCTGGGAGGTCTCAGAAAGTTTGTTATGACTCGTGTCATATACATAAAGGATGTGGTGGCTGTTCACCCAGGCGCCCCCGGACCAGCTTTGCTGTATATTCTCGATTTTATTCCCGTCCGGATCATAAATTGAGGAATCGCAGAAATTGTTTTCCCATGTGTTGTTTTGCCAAAGCTGATACTTCCATGTGAGGAGGTTGCCGGATAAGTCCCAGGTATTAAATTGAAGATAATGGTTTACCCACGAAGAGTTTACCCAATCCTGACCAAAATATGTGAGACGATTATGATTAGCATCATAGGTCATCGTATCCAGTTGAGAATATACCCAGGAGTTATTGGTCCAGGCATATACCATCTCGCTCGCCATATCACCATTTGCGAGGTAAGTGGGGATATTGCGGCTGGAATTAACCCAGGCCGTATCCTGTCCCATGATGTAGGTGCAGGTGTCGTAGGATCCATTGGTGCCGTAATGATAGATCGTCCACCACCAGTTTACCCAATGATTGGAAATCCAGAATGCCCGTTTATATTCCAGCGGATCCTCGTTTGAATTAAAGACAGATTCCCGTTTCTCATAATTCACCCAGGTATTGTTCAGCCATAGCTCGGCAAGGTAGGCCACTTCATTGCCCGTAGCATCATATGTGTAAAACTCCCTGGCATAATTTTCCCACAATAAACTGCCCTGTCGGCGTTCCATCAATTGAACAACAGAATCGCCCATTGAATTATACGTTCGGGTAATCCGTTGATACGGATTTGATCCTGATGCCACTGTATAACATATGATAGTATCCCACTGCCATGCATATGTGGAGGGACTGAACATATTCCGTTTCGCAGGTACCACCATGCGGTTAGGTTTGAATCCTGGCTGTGGTGGGTTGATCCAGATGCCGGATCTTTCAGGCCCGGAAGGCAAGGTGGCTTTGCGTTGTTGAACCTGGGCTTGTACGCTCCAAGCGAACAAGAAAAGGAAACTAATGAGTAGGAACTGTGTTTTCATAAGGCAGACATTTGGAAATTATTTGCTATTGGAGATACGCTCAATTCTTCACGAATTTCAATACCCTTGTCATCCGGTTGTCACTAAATCTCACAAAATAAACACCCGGGTTCAGGCCGCTGACATCAATCCCGGTTGTTTCATTTACCATCTGTTTCGTTAAAACAATCTGGCCGCGAAGATCATACATGATTAGTGATCCGTTCTGTTCGGTTGATGCACCACGCCATGAAACATACACCACAGAATGGGCAGGATTCGGATACAACGAGATCTGCCCTTGAGATGGGCCCGGTTCCGTGAAAACCATGATCGAATCAATAACGGCTGTATATCGATAAACCTCAGTCAAATCGACACTGCCATCAATCTGATGATTAGCAAAAACAGGAAGACCACCGTCATAAGGTTGCCAGCCGTTAAACCAATTCATGATCTTCCCCGTCAACGAGTTTCCCCATGAATCATAGGTGTATTGTTGAGTGTATGCATGCCGCCAGGCAGCATTGACCCAATCCTGGGATGTCTCCGATAGCAAGTTAATACTGGTATCATAGTTATAAAGAACGCGATGGCAGTTTACCCACGCGCCACTCATCCAGCATTGATCTATTTCCATGACCATGTTCCCGCCTGCATCGTATGTATAATAATTGGAAAACATATTTTCCCATGCATTGTTCTGCCACAATTGATACAAGTATGAGAGTTGGTTTCCGGCAGTATCCCAGCTATATGTATTAAAGCTGGTGTTCACCCACGAAGAGTTTACCCAATTCTGTGTTAGATAGGTGAGAGGTTTGCCATTTGAATTATTGGTGCTGGTATCACGGGAGGAAACCTCCCAGTGATTGTTTAACCAGGTATAGATTAAAGCACTGGTCAAATAACCATTTCCGTCGTAGGCAGGAATCGCGAGCCAGTTGTTAAGCCAGAGGCTGTCTTGTCCCGCCTGATACATAGCGGTATCATTTAATCCATTTGCATCGAAGTGCCATGAATAATGCCATCCATTATCCCATGCAGTTGAGTCCCACATCATACGTTTCCAATCCACCCCGTCTCCGTTTGTATTATAGACGAACTCCTGTTTCTGGAAATTCACCCATGCATTGTTTTGCCAGATCTCTTGTAACTGGCCCACCCAATTGCCTGCTGAATCATACGTATCAGCTTCCCTGGCATAATTTTCCCAGGCCAGACTGCCCTGCCGGCGCTCAAATAAAAGAGTCAGTTGCTCGCCAAATGAATTATAGGTTCGGGACACCCGTTGAAAGGGATTGTCTCCCGATGCTATATTGTAACACATGATTGTATCCCATTTCCATATTGAATTGGAGGGATTGAACATATTCCGTTTCGCAGGTACCACCATATGGTCAGGTTTGAATCCTGATGGTGTTGGATTGAAATAGTTACCAACACGTTCTGAACCGAAAGGAAGGTTGGCCTTGTATTGATGATCCTGGGCTTGTAAACTATATGTGAAAATGCAAAGGAAAATATACGGTAGGATTTGTGTTTTCATATTCCCGGGTTTAATATTTAACCCTAAAGATACGACAATCCGATATGTGTTAACCTTCCTTTTTTCAGATTTGTTTATAGTCCGAAAATCGGAATAGACTACACAAATTAAATTCTATAATGATGAGAGTCTGAACTATATGAAAATGACTGTGTGCTCGTGTTGTGCACCGGCAGCATCAACATTTCAATTATTCCGGGCGAATCTTCAATTTGTTTGAGAAAACAACACAATCTTTACGAGTTCTACGTTACTTTTTGCTTCAAACTTATTACGAAGTTGTTTCAGCATTTTTTCGATAGCCGACACACTTTTCCCCAGTTTATCAGCGATTTGTTTCAATGATTGCCCTTCGGATAATAGGATCAACAATTGCTGCTGATCTTGGGTAAGCCCCGTATGTCGATTCCCCGTTCCCAGCATGGATTTTTTTGCCTGATACTGCTCCATCGCGTAAGAATAAACAGTTTTGCCTGCATAGACCTTTTCCAGGGTGGTTTTAATGGATGTTTTATCAGCAGTTTTGACCATATATGCAGCGGCTCCTGCTTTAAACATCTTTCGCTGCCAATGAAATGAAGGTTCTGAGGTATAGGCCGTATTTATTGGCATTGGTAAGCATTTCCTGCAGAATCCTGGATTGATGTAATTTTAATTCATAAGAAAAAACATAGGTGAAGGACGGAATACGATATTCAATTTTCAACCCGGTCAGGGATTGAAAGTCTTCACACAACCCGGTCATCAGCTCTTCAAAACTGGATTTTTCGATGATGACTGTGCTCATGTGATGCGAAATTCGCCGGATATTGTCACCCAATTCATTCAGTTTTCCCTTTATCCCTTTATTAATCTCAGGATCGGGCAGTTCTATGGAGGCGATATGCGCCGTTAGTCCTTGCACAAGGTGCCCGACAGTATCATGGAGATCCTTTGCCAGTTTTCTTTTTTCCAGCTCCTCAATTTCGAATATTTTTCTGGCCGATGTATACACCCGAATTGAATAAACATTTTGGTCAGTCTTGGAATTTCTACCGTCCCCCCTACCGTCCCCATGGAAAACAAAAAACGCTGTAAGCAACTAACCTACAGCGTTTTCTCCTTTTGATCTGTGCCCGGAACAGGACTCGAACCTGCACATCCGTACGGATACTAGTCCCTGAAACTAGCGCGTCTACCAATTCCGCCATCCGGGCAATTCATGGCACATAGTGCCATTCAGGGGGTGCAAAAGTAACTCTTTTTTCTGAAGTATGAAATTTATTTCAATGGTTTCTTTAAAAAGCTTATACATTCCTTTTACTCTCCTTTTACTTCCCTTTTACTTTCCTTTTACTCTCCTTTTACTTTCCTTTTACGCAACTTAAAGGGAACTTAAACGGGGGCCTTCTTCTTCACCGGTATTTTTCGTACTTTTGTTTATCTTCAACC
>CAIYJU010000143.1 GCA_903926565.1 uncultured Bacteroidales bacterium | reverse complement strand
TGTTACCAGAAAGCAAATATGCTGTGATTTCGGTAATTAAGGATGTATCAATTTCGGAAAATAGCGATGCATAATCCTGGGTAAAAGTAGCTTAAATATCTTCTTCAAAAATGGTTTTTCTGTTTTCCATCCTGTAACTTTTTCCAATAAGTTTAATTATTTCACATCGATACAAAATTCTGTCCAGCAAAGCGGTAGTCAAGACGCTGTCTTTCAGTACATCAGCCCATTCAACAGGTGATTTGTTGGTAGTAATGATCAGAGATGTCTTATCATGGAGTTCATTGATGAGGTTAAAGAAAGCCACTGCGTCTTGCTGGGTTACAGGGAACATCATAATATCATCAATAACAAGCAGATGGGATCTGATTATCCTTTTATATTCACTTGCGGCTGACTTGGTTATTTCTTTCATTTTAAGGACTTTGATCAAGGCTTCCATCGTTTTAAAATATGCCCTGAAGCCTTTATGTACGGCATCAAAACACAGCCCGGCTGCAATATATGTTTTCCCTGTTCCTGAAGGTCCCATCAAGATAAGGTTGTAATTTTGTTCCAGCCAATTGAGCTCACGCAGCTGATTTAGTTGTTGTTTTTCCAGCCCATTGTTTACGGAATAATCATAAAGATCAAGATTATAGCATAAAGGCAGTCTTGCCTCGTGCGTACGTTTTTGCAGGTCCTTTTCTTGTCGGTGATTAATTTCCTCTTCCATAAGGGTTTTAATAAATTCCAGGTAACTAACTTGCTTATTCTGGGCATCAGACAGTATTTCATCCAGTCGTGCCGAAAGAGCGGTTAAATTTAATTGTTTACAATGATTTTTTATCAGTTCGGTTTTTGTCATTTTCTTCAACTTATGGGTTAATAATGTTTTCATAATCTTGCAGGTTGCTTGTTTGAGGGGTTTGAACTGCCTTATCGAGATTCCCGTTGTTGAGGAGTTTAATGGTGTTTTGCTTTACGGATGTTTGGTTTTCAAGCAGATGAACATGAAGTACCTGTTCAAATTCATGGCCGTTAAAGAGCTCATTTAACAAGCAAAAATCCAGTGTTTTATCGGAGGTGGCATGGTCAGACATAGGCAGAACTTTAAGCATAACCTGCAAATGGTCTCGGGTATACCTGGGATGTATTTCTCTGATCCTCATGACATAACTGATTGCCTGTTCTTTTTGCGTAAAGTAATTAGCAGCCAGGTTTATCATCTCATTCAGCGTCTTGGAGGTATCACGTCTGTGGTTGGTGTTGGTGATCTTCTGCCCTTTTAGCACTGAGATTGGGCAGTTGCAAATGGGTACATCTTGCAGGTTGTATACTGAGAGGATATTGTCATATTCCTTGACAATCACCTGTGTTCCTGCGCCTTTGTGTGTTCCCCTGGGAAGTTCATAAAAATTACTTCTGAAAGCGATGGTATTGTCTTTTCTGACTGTATAGGTTTTGATTTCCATGTTCTGGACAATTAAGGGGGTATAAGGCTTAAGAAATTCCTGTTCAACAAGGAACTCACTCTCCGGGGACTTCTTTGTAAAATTATGAGGAAGACAGTTGGCCGTTCTGCCTAACCAGGCTATAGCTTCGGTATTCAAGGCTTCCATGTCATAGTAGGGTCTGTTGTAAAGAAAATTCTTCTTGACGTACTGGATGACATTCTCGATTTTCCCTTTACTTTCCGGATCGGATTTCCTGCAAAAGTGCAAAACAAAGCTTCTGGATTTAGTGTACTGTTTGAAGGTGGTAGTCAGGATTAGATCCCCCAGGTTCTCATCCACGAGCATTGTCCTGTCCTGATCGTACACAATGGTATTGGGTATGCCGCCAAAAAACGCAAAGGCCTTTTCATGTGACTGGCAAACCGTTTGGGCTGTGAAAGGCTTGTCCAAAAACCAGATAAACTTCATACGGCTTCTGGACAAAACCATGGCGAAGAATTTTATCTTCTTTCGTGTACCATCGCTCTGGCGCATATTATACTCGCCGAAATCCACCTGCGCCTGCTCACCGTAGGGTAACTCCTCAACAGGAGAATATTCTCTTATCGGTTTTACTATCGGAATATTATGCGCCTGACGGACATACATCACAAAATTGTACACAGTTTTGGTTGTGACATCGGGGAAGTCAGGATAATGTTCCTTAAGCCAATCATGCATCTGGGCTGTAGAAGTATCCTGGAACTCAGATAGCTTCTGTTTTACAAAATCTTCGTAGAATGAAAGTAATTTCTCCCGCTTTCCCCTGGAAATCAGGCATTGCTCAAAGTCCTGTTCTGACATTGCCAGATACTTGCGGATTGTCCTGCCATCTAACCCAAAATATCGGGCTATACGTTCAGAACTAAATCCGAGTCGGTCGTACTTGTGAATAAGATGATACATGATCCATAGGTTTAAGTCTTTCTTTGTCATAAGGTTGGTGTTAATGCCAACCGAAATAACAGTAATAAATTGACTTTCCCAAGGGAATGGGTTTTGCCCCATGGGGCAAAACCCATTCCCTTGATCATACATCGCTGTTTTCCGAAAACACTACATTCTTGTTTTCCGAATTCACTGCATCACCAATTACCGATTTTGAGACATTGTTATTTTCTGGTTACACCGCCTGTATCAACAATTTCAAATTTCTCATCTTTTATGCTCAATCTTGCACTTAGCTTGGGTTGTACTCCTTGAACAGACATCTTTGATGCACGGTTATATGCTTCTCTTCTCTGCTCTTCGGCTGTGTACGTAAGCTCTTTCAGCATCTTTAAGTCGGGTGATAAAAGTCTAAGGCCAGCCTCGCTGTACAGATTATCTCCACAAGGAGCATATGTAATCGGACAAAAGTTCATTCCGTAATTTCCTTAACTGTAACAGTACCAACCATATCTTCTCCAACAGCCATCAATTGTGAGAAGTAATCATTTTTATCAATCTTTTTGATCTTGAGCAATCCTTCCAATTGAATTCCTTCTGGTAATAACCCGTCAAAAAATGGTGGAAAACTGTTGTATTTGAAGGACTTTCCCTTAATCGGCATTGTGCGTGAAACTTCAAGACCATTGTATTGATCCAGATATTCAAATTGGTATTCCGCACCTTTCTTTATTTCGATAAGGATTCCAGCCTCAATTCCTTTTACATAGACCTTAGCTCTTCTCATTATCTGCGTTTTGTAAATTGTCCATAAGCGGACTCTTCAATATTATCTTTATGTTCAGTACTTTCAAAATCTTTCGCAGGGTGTTTAATTGTACAGATTCCTTCCCCATCTCAATATCAAAGACCGCTGTCTTTCCAACTCCTGCAAGTTCCGCCAACTGCACACGACTTAATTTGGCAGCCTTTCTATGCATCCTAATAATTTGCGCCAATTCCTGAGCCTGTTCCATTTTTTACCTTTAGAGCGGCAAATTTAAGCATTTTCGATTAAACAAACAAACTATTAACAATATTTTACCGCCAAAGCAGTAAGAAATTAACAAATAACCCTTTTCTTTAATAAAAAAATTACATATTACTGCCGAAGCGGTAAATAATAATCTGTTGCTGTAGTCTTGAAGAAGGAAACTAAATTTTCCTATTGTATGAGTCAGGCTGTGCCATTCGGCGTAATTCACTCTTGATCCAATACCAAATAATTTCTTAATACTTTCTATCATTTTAGTAGTGTTTAAAATTGCTGTAATACACCTCCAATCAGGAGCCTCCATTCCACAAGAAGAACAATGTTTTTTAGTTAACCCACCATGCTGACTTCATTCTCTATACGAAGACAGGCAACCTGATTCTCCTTGAAACCAAAGGTGATCATCTGGATGGAACCGACAGCGCTGGGAAGTGCCGGCTTGGGAACCAATGGCAGCAGCTCTCGGGCTCAGGGTTTAGCTACTTCATGGCGTTTGATGCGAAACCAATTACTGATTCCTTTAAGATCACACAAGTAAAGGACATGATCAGGATACTTTAACCTGATTCTGCGTCGTCATAGAACTTACTTCCTTTGTGAGACACGAAAGGGTTGAAAGTAAGTAATTGAGTACGTTGAGTTGCTGCACTTTCAATGTACTTATAAGTTTTTTATACAGCGAACAGGGAATGCGTGCGCCTTGTTGTAGGCTTGTACGAGGCAGTTGTAACCGGAGAAGAACAGATCCCACCCGCTGAACGAGCTGTACTGGGTACTGCTCCAGTAGTAGCCGCAGTAACCCCGGTCGAACAGCAAACCACTGCTGGCTTCGATACACCCGGCAGCATGGAGCTTCAAGCCTGATACCCATGGACCATTCGCGTTGGTCCAACCTCCGGTATTGTCAACATTGTACCATTCGGTGTAGGTCGGGAGACGCCACCCCGTTCCAAGTTCCAGGTTGCATGGGTCATTTGCGGAAAGCCAGTCAGAATTCTCATTGATGACGTTGATGGTCCAGGCTGGGGTTAAGGTGGAACCGTCATGCTTGTACCCCTTTTTGAGGTTAAACTGCCAATACCAGCCAGCAGATGCTTCTGTTGCATCAGTGACAGCTATCGCCTGATGATCAGAACCAAGATTACTTGTAATCCAGCATTTTGAAACTTCACCAGGTATGCTTGTTACAGTACCATAAGTAGTGGTCTTATTAACAGGAGCAACGGGCCCGGCAACATGACTGATGATAAGGCTTTGTCCACATGTGAATCCACCACCTGTGCATGCTGATGTTGATTGATTCAATGTAACAGGTGTTGAGTTCCCACAGGTGTTATAAGCCCAGACATACCTTGTATAGGCTGTATTGCAGGTTAGCCCGGTTTCGGTTATTGTTGTTGCAGCGCCAACATCGGTGGCGGTGGCGTAGCTGTTGGACGTATTCCACCGGTATCCTGTGGCTCCCTGAACGACATTCCAGTTCCAGATGACCTGGTTTTCTGCTGGCACGTTTGTACCTGGTATTGGCGGGGGTATGTAGTTCGTCGTTATCTGGTACCATGCGGAACCATTATAAAACTCAATGCTGTTCAAGGATGCATTATAGACCACAAGGCCGGTTACCGGTAAAATCGCATTGCGTTGCGTTGCTGTAAGTCGCGGAATCAGCACCCCTTTGTTTGCGGCTGCAACATCAAGCATTGCGGAGGGATGCGGAGCAGCATTGCTGGTATTGATCGCAACCCCTAAGGTCCCCTGGCTGCCTATAGCGCCGGGAACACCGGTCGATATTGAGCACAGACTTACCCAGCTCATGCCATTGTAATAACTCAAAAGGTTAGTGTTCGAATTATAAATTATCAACCCAGTGGCGGGTGATGTAATGGATTCAGGTGTTGTACGTGGGAACAGGATACCCCTCGTGGGGTTATTCACATCCAGTATCGCAGAATTATCGGGTGTCGATCCCGGCACAGCATTGATAGCCACACCGCCGCCTACGCTGATTGTTCCGGAACTTGAAGAAATGAACGTGGCTTCGAGCTTATACCAAGTGCTCCCGTTGTAAACATTGAACAGGTTGTTGGTGGTGTTGTATACCAGCAACCCCATGGCCGGCGAAGGAATCAGATCCCGTGCTGTAGTGGAGATCCTGGGGATCAGCAATCCGTGGGATGTTCCTTTCACATCGAGCATTGCGCTGTTGTCGGGGGCAGTACCATCTGTGTTAATACCAACCTGGGCATTTGTTTGCAAGCAGAATGCCAAAACAAAAAGCAAGAGTACAAACTTTTTCATGGGATTGGGGTTAAGCATGAGAATGCAGGTTAATCACTAAACAGCCAAATTAATAAATGTGAAACTGTTACGCAAGATATTTTCAGTGCATACCTAACAAGAAAATATCCAACTGTGAACGACATCTCATCCACCCTGCCAAAATTCCTGACAGTATTGGAGCAGGAGCAGTAATGCAGTCGTTGAAAGATAAGTATCTTTGCGCAATTAAACGATATCTATCCGGCTATCCATGATCCGGTTATAAGAATCAATTTATTAAGGAACAACTAATCTGAGAATAACATGTGTGTAAGGAATCTGATTTTATCTGCCTGTGTCGGCCTGTTATTAATCCCTTCTCACCGGCTGGATGCCCAGTGTTTCAAAGGAAACACATCAGTTGGCCCCGGCGAGTACCTTTCTTATGATGTATCATACAACCTGGGACCCACCTGGTCAAACATCGCCCTGGTTACCTTTGTCACTACAAAGGAGGTTCTCGGTGGCAAGGAAGTGCTGCACATGAAACTCAACGGCAAAACTTATCCAATGTACGACCATCTGTTTAAAATACGTGATTCATATGAATCGTGGATCAACCCGCAGACCTGGGAACCCATAAAATTCCTTCAATATACCGTACACAACAAGAATACGATCCTTCTTTCCCAGTTCTTTTACCCTGCGAAGTCATTCTATTCATACACCTATAAACTCAATAATAACGCGGTTGACGAAGGTCAGGTCCCGATTGTGAAGTGCATGAGCGACATGGTTTCGGCCACCTATCTTCCCCGTACGCTTGATCTTGAAAAAGTCCAGCCGGGAGCAGTGATACCCGTATCTCTGGTATTCTACAACAACCCCGTCAGCCTGCAGATGGTTGCTGCGGGAAAGGGCATCATAGAGACCCCAACCGGGAAGAAGTACGTTTGCCGCAAATTCACCATCAGGCCAAACAGCAAAGTTTACCTCCTTAAAGAGGGGTCGGATGTGGTGGTATGGCTCACCGCAGATCAGAACAAAGTACCTGTCCTTGTGGAAGCTGAATTAATTATCGGCTCAGTAAAGATCCATCTTAAGGAGGCAAAGGGGCTCAGGAATCCAAAGACGTCATTGCTGACAAAATGACGCATTTCAGGATCATTACGGCATTTGCATTGCTTTTCTGACCATCACGATACCCGGAGTAATAACGATTCTCTCAAATTTCGAACCCCGCTCCGATTTGCCGGATTGCCGCTTTCTTGTGTAATCATTTGCCGCCTGTTCATCGACCAGCTGCTTGATAAAACCGACCATCCCATAACTGTGGCAGGGCATTGGTTCCCTGGATTCAGACTGATCCGGGCGAAGAGCCGTTTGAAAATAGGATTCCTTATCCAGGCTCCTGCCATCCGGCCAGTCATCCCAGTAACCGGTGCCCCAGTCTTCAATAAAATAAAGCCCACCGGGTTTAAGGTGGTGGTCGAAAAGATGCCAGAAGGAAACCTTGGTCAATTCACCAATATGCGATGCATCGTCAATAATGATATCAAACCCGTCCGGCGCTGTTTCTTTTGCAACCTGCGAAAGGAATACGGTGTCTGCCTGGTTGCCTTCAAACGCGTGAATCCGCTCTCCGGGCTTGAAATCTTTCGGAAGAGAGATGTCAACGCCCACAATGGTGCCTGATGGAAAATAATCACGCCAGAATAACAGCGAGCCTCCATGAAGGATCCCCAGTTCAAGCAAAGCAATTTTCTTTTCCTGGCTGGATTCAAAAAACCTGGCATATCGCTTGAAATAGTTATTTGCTATCTTATCTGAGTCATAATCACCTGAAAATAAATCTGAATTCTGCATATTACACCCCTCCTGTTTTTTTAAGTAAAGCTATAGCTTTTTATAATCTGTAGGATGAATTGTTATTATTCTTTAACCACATTCTTCGTGTAACTTCATGATACCTTCCCGGTTCTTCGTGTAATTATTGTGCCGTCACCTCTTCCACAAAAATTTCAATGCCCCCCCTGTAAGGTATTCCCCTACAAAAAAATCAGCAATCCGACTACAAAAAACAGCTTCATTTTCATTGCATTAGCTGGGCATTTTGCATATATTTACCGTTGTACAAAACCCTGCCATATGAAACCAATTACACCTGTGTTATGCTTGCTTTTATGCTGTTTCGAAAGCATGGAAGGACAAACAACCAAAACCGTAGGCGGCACCAACGCCAATTATACAACCCTTAAACTCGCATTTGATGCCATCAATGCAGGATCTGTTAAAGGGGCTGTTACGCTGCAGATCACCGGCACCACAACTGAAACTGCCTCCGCTGTTTTAAATGCCAGCGGCACCGGAGCGGCAAACTACACATCCGTAGTTATTTATCCGACCGCCACCTGCAGCATCTCAAATGCAGGCAACTGGGCAACCATTGATCTGAATGGCGCCGACAATGTGACCATCGATGGAAGGATTGACCTGGCGGGCACTACCAACAGTTTGTCCATTTCCGGAACAAACAGCGGAAATGGCGCGTCAGATATTCGTTTGATTAATTCGGCCGAGAACAACATTATCAGATTCTGCAATTTAAGCGGCGCCTCTGCCAGTTCATCCATGGGTATTGTATCTTTTGCAGCCAGCAATACCGGGAATGGCAACGACAACAATATTGTGGAATACTGTAATCTGACCAACTCAGGGATCAGACCCTACAATGCCATTCTTTCATCGGGCACTTCCGGCCGCGACAACAGCGGGAACATCATCCGTAACAACAATATTTACAACACCTTTCAAACTGCGGTAAGTTCAAACGCGATCAACATCAACAGCGCTTCCGTTGGTTTTACAATCTCAGCCAACAGCATTTATGAAACCACCCCATTTGTCGCTGCCGGAAATGGTTTATCCTACAATGCCATACGCATCAGCACCGCTGCCGAACACACCGTCAGCGGCAACTATATCGGGGGCAGTGCGCCATTGTGCACAGGTTCTTCCTGGTCATTTACCGCACCCTGCGCTGTTTATTTCTGCGGAATTTATGCCTACGCGGGAACCGGCATATCCACGGTCATCTCCAGTAACATCATCACCAACATGAGCTACACCAGCACCGAAGATAACCCATGGGACGGGATCTTCCTGTATGCCGGCAACTTCGATGTGACAGGCAACACGATCGGGGCAACCACAGGCACTGGTTCGATCATGCTTGCAACTCCTATTGCAGTGGCAACAACTACGATCAGCGGAGGCGTTGTAACGGCTATCAATCTTCTGAATGGTGGAAGCGGATACTCAACCACCCCCCCGACAGTAACGTTCACAGTATCCGGAAGCACAACTCCCGCTACTGCTACCGCTGTTGTTAGCGGAGGAGTCGTTACAGGCTTTACAAACCTCACCGGCGGTTCCGGCTATACCTCAGCACCGGCTGTGGTGTTTGACGGACAATCGAACAACTATTCGACATCTCACGGGATGATCAACAACAGCACCGGAATCGTGAACATCACAGGGAACAACATCGGGTCAGTCACCACCACAGGTTCTTCCTGGTATTCTCATGGGTTTGAATCCATCTATGTGAGGGGAGTTGCTGCAACCACCACCCTGACCAACAACCTGATCGGCAGCCTTGAAACAAGCAACAGCATCCATGTAAGTTCTCCTGCATCTTCATCACTCCTGAAACAGGATGTTTACGGGATATATACTGCCAGCCTGGGAACAACCATTATTTCCGGCAACACGGTTGCCAACCTTACCAATGCCTGTACCGGAACCAACAGTCTTTCACGCACAAGGGGGATTCAGACAGTTGCCGGTACGAATACAATTCAAAATAACACCGTTTACAATATTACTTCCGCCAGCGCGCAATCTTCGGCAAAAATAGCTGCCGCTGTAACTGGTATTTCACAGGCCTCAACAACCACCGGCTTAACCCAGGTGACAAGCAGAAACACTGTTCACCATATAAGCAGCACAACAGGTTCTGCCTTAGTGTATATTTATGGCATCTATAATTCTGGTTCCACAACCGGCAATTCAGAGGTTTCGGGCAATTTTATTCACAGCCTGGCAATTTCGTCTTCCAACATTGCTTCACAGATGGAGGGCATCTCTCTCAACGGCGGGGTATCAATATGTGACAACAACATTATCAACCTGGGCACTTCTGTTACCACAGGTTACCGGATCTTTGGCATTTATGACGAAAGCGGCCCCGGCAATACCAACAGCAGCTATTTCAACACAGTTTATGTTGGTGGCACCCCTTCAGGCACCACTTCAACAACTGCCGCTTTCTGGAGCAACAACAATACTTCAACCAGGAACTACCGGAACAACATCCTTTTTAATGCCCGTTCAGGAGGTACCACAGGGAAACACTACGCGATCCGCATCAATGGCACGACCAGTCTGACGATTGACTACAATGACTATTTCGCAAGCGGAACAAACGGTGTGATGGGTGACTACGGAGGAGATAAAACGACGCTGGCCGCCTGGAAAACAGCAACATTACAGGACGCATCCAGCCTGAACAGCAATCCGGGTTTCGCCTCTGCCGGGGGTACTTCGGCGTTAAACTACGCAATATCAGCTGTATTACCCGGAGTTTCAGGTACCGGAATAACCATAGATTATGCAGGCCTGGCAAGGGATGCCGCACCAAGCATGGGAGCCCTCGAAACCAACAACTATGTGTGGCAGGGCGGTACCAGCACCGATTTTAATACACCTTCAAACTGGGAACCGGCAGAAGTTCCCCATATAGGAGCCAACATCATCTTTGCAGCAAACCCGGCCAACCATTGCATTCTTGACCAGAGCAGAACGGTTGCAGGCATTACCAACGCACAAGGCACAGACAACCTGATCCTCAACGGAAAACAGCTGACAATCACCAAAAACATGACATTTTCAGGCGGGGCAAAAATAGATGCGACGGCCTCAGGTTCAGTGGTGATATTTGCCGGAACTGCTGCCCAAAGCATCCCTTCCGGGGCTTTTGCAGGCAACACCATCGATGGCCTTACATTGAACAATCCCCTTGGACTGACCATCAATGACGATATCACTGTGGCCCAGACCATGACCATCACAAACGGTGCACTGGCAATCGGTGCGCACACACTGACCCTTAATGGAACCATCAGCGTAACATCGGGAACATTAACCGGCGGCAGTTCCTCAAGCATCACCATTGGCGGCAGCGGAACAGCATATCTCCCGGCAGTATCCCTGAATAATCTTACCATTAACCGCGCGGCAGGTGTTGCCATGACAGGTTCGGTAAGTGTGGCAGGAACCTTGACCTTAACCGCCGGCACACTGACAGCGGGTGCAAACACCCTGACAATCTCAGGTTATTCCCCCGTAAGAACAAACGGCAATCTTGATGCAGGCAATGGCTCTGCAACACTTGAATTTGCCAATACATCCGCCATCACCTTGCCTGCATCGGTTTTTTCGGGGGCTGTTAACAATCTTACAATCAGCGGAACAGGCGGTGTTACTGCTGGTGGTGATATCACAGTAAACGGAGTGCTTGAACTGGCTGCAGCCAATCCTTCCGGCACAAAAGGATTGTTGGAAATGACCTGGAGCTATAGCGATTATCCCGGAACAACCATCACAGACTATCTGCACTCCTACATTCTTAACATGGGAGCTACCGCTTCAACCACTGGCACAGGTGATGTTACCGGTACTGTAAAAAGAGCCACCATCGTTGCCAACACACCCTATTCATTTGGTCATCAATACACTACCATATCTCTCACGGAGGGCACGATGCCAACAGCCATTGCAGTTACAATTACGGTTGGAACGACCCCTCCCGGGCCACCCAAAGGGGATCCGGCAACATACACAGATATCATCCGCGATGCCATCAAAAGAACATATGAGATTGTTCCGACTGGCGGGAGTGGTTCCTTTGTGACTGCAAACTTCCACTATCTCGATAATGAACTGACGAGCAGCCTCAGTCCGTATCATCAAAACACCCCGCTAAAACTGACAACGATGGACTTTGACATCGATGCCAATAAACATGGTTCAGATGTATCAGATGAACATGGCCGGGCAAATTATGATTACACCAATAAATACATAGGTCTTTCTAGTATACCCGTCTCCTACTTTATTCAAATTGCCTCCACACATGAATGGCGGACCATTTTCACCCTGCGTGACTACAGTGTGAATCATATTACCTGGAATGGCTCGGTGAGCAATTCATGGACCACTCCGGCCAACTGGACTCTTTCAGATGCAGGTATTGGCATTCCGACCAATTTAAGCCATGTCATCATACCCGATGCCGGCACAACACCCAACGACCCTGTGCTGCCTGCAGAAAATACAACCATTAACACAATAAGCATTGAAAACGGCGGGATTCTTACCATGGGAAGCAGCACCCTGACGATAGAGAACTCTCTCAGCGGGGGCTGGGAAGATCAGAATCCATCGGGGAATGACCCGGGGACAAGCACGGTGGTCTTTTCAAGAAAAAACACAACGATCTCAGGCAATGCACGATTCAACAACGTGGAGATTTTAAGTGATGTCACCCATGTTGCAGATATAACCAACCAGGCTGGCAGCACAATGAAAATTGCCGGAACAATATCCAGAACAGGAACACAAACCGGCAAATGGTACGCCGATGTTTTCGGGGCAACCATTGAATACAACGGAGGATCCCAAACTGTATTATTACCAGATGGTTCACCAAATTTTCACAATCTCACCCTCAGCGGTAACGGCACCAAAACAATGCCTTCTTCAGCCCTTTCGCTTCATGGAAACTTCACCACCTCAGGAACTGTTTCTGTAACGGCTGCAGGAGCAATGACCATCGGCGGCAATGTTACCATTGACAATGGTTCCACTTTTGCCACTGGGGCTTTTGATCACTCCATCGGCGGAAACTTTGACAACCTCGGCACCTTTACACCGGCTTCCGGGCAATCCATCACCATGAACGGCAACGCTGCCCAATCAATCCTGGGAACCTCCGTCAATTTCGGAAAGCTGGCCATAAACAATTCCAGCGGGGTGAACCTGTTTAACAGTCAAAATGTAAACAACACACTCACCTTGACCTCCGGGAACCTGGTGGTGAACGGAACCACCCTCGGGATTAACGGAACGATCAGCAATTCAAGCGGTTATATTGACGCTTCGGCAACGAATTCTACCGTCAGTTTTGGCGGAAGTTCAGCCCAAAGCATCCCTTCAGGAACGTTCCATAACAATGAAGTCTGGAACCTGACACTGAGCAACGCAAACAACGTCACATTCGCAGGAACCCTGAGTTTGCTGAATGCCCTCACCTGCACTTCCGGCAGGCTGGATGCTGTCACGAATTCGCCAACCATCATGTATGCCGGTAACGCTCTGCAAACCATCGGAAGCAGCCAGTTTCTCAATAATAATCTTTACAACCTCACCATCGACAATGCTTCGGGAGTATCACTCTCCAACGACGCCCTGACCACTGTTTCCGGAACCCTCACCATCAATTCAGGCAAAAAACTCGAAGTAGCGCCACTCAGACAGCTCACCATTTCCGGCACCCTTGCCAACAATGCCGGGAGCAGCGGGCTGGTGGTCCGTTCGGATGCCACCGGAACCGCGTCATTGATTACCGGCATTGCTGCATCCGCCACTATTGAGCGCTATATCCCCAACACCCTGAAATGGCACTTTCTCTCTTCACCCGTTGCAGCCCAGTCAATCTGGCCGGAATTCGCCCCTGCCCCGACCGACAACTCCTTTGGCACCGGAACCTGGGACTGGGACTTCTACTACTGGAATCCCAACGCCAATACAGCAAACCAGCTCTATTGGGTCAACCTGCGGAAAGATGCCAACGGAAACTACAACGATGGAGCAATAGATGCCGCTGGCAGTGAAGCGGGTTACGGAACCGGGTCTCCGGTCTTCCAGGCAGGAAGAGGATACCTGGCTGCTTACGGCACCGGCTGGAACACTGCATCAGGCTCCCCTGAAACCCACCTGTTTACCGGCACGCTGAATTCTGCAACTGCAAATATTCCCGTTACAAACGGAGCAAATGCATGGAACCTGGTCGGGAACCCATATCCATCGGCAATAGATTGGAAAGCGTCGTCGGGATGGACAAAAACCGCGCTCGCTGACCAGGGAAATGACTACTGGATCTACAACGATGCTGACCAGAATTACGGAGTTTACCATGCGGGCTCAGACGTTGGAACCCACGGTACCGGCAGGTATATTGCACCGATGCAGGCGTACATAGTGCTGGCAGCATCAACAGGCAACCTGACCATGACCGGTGATGTAAAGGTTCACTCTGCACAAGCCTGGCTCAAGGAAAGCGAAGAAGCGCTTAATGTATTGAGATTGACTCTGACCAGTGCAGCCAACACCTGCCGTGACGAAATGGCTGTAGCTGTGAATTCAATATACGACAATGGCGGATCCCGTAAGTTCTGGAGCATGAACCCGGAGGCTCCGGAGATCTACTCCATGAAAGGTGGCCACGATTACTCAATCGACAGGTTGCCCGATGTAAGTGAAAATTCAACAATAGCCCTCGGCATCAAAGCCGGGCTGAGTGCAACCTACACCCTTGATATTACCGGTGCTGACAACTTCTTCTTTGCAAAAAGCATCCTGCTCGAAGATCTCAAAACAGGCTTAACCAGGGAGGTAAAGAACAACCCGTCCTATACGTTTACAGCCTCTCCGTCGGATAACGAAGAACGGTTTCACCTGCATTTCGGGGGACCGTTTGGCTTGAATCAACATGCCGGCCAACCTCTGATTTCAGTTTATTCCTCAAACAATACAGTGTTTATCAGGAATAACACCGGGTTGCCCCTGGAAGGCGATGTCTATATCTGCAATATCCTTGGGCAGCGAATCATTCAGAAAAAGATTACACAGCAAAACAGCGCAATTGAACTCAATGCACCTGCCGGTTATTATATTGTGAATGTAGTCACTGATAAATGCATGTTCTGTAAAAAGGTGTTCGTTGAGTAATCCTCATCATATATTATCTACTGGTATGATTCCGCTTCAATAAAATTATTTGATTAGTCACTTTCGTACACCACGCCATAGTTTGGCGTACTCTTGATGCTACTTTGCATGAAAAAAGACATGAATACATTGGTTTTTACTCAACGGTTTCCCGATGAAACTGCATGCAGAGAGCATTACAGGGATATACGGATCAAACAAGGTCTGACCTGCAAGAAGTGTGGCGGAACCAGCCATTTCTGGCTGGCCTGCAAAGGGCAATTTGAATGTAGAGTCTGTCATTTTCGTACTACGTTAAGGAGTGGGTCTGTGATGGAACATTCACATTTATCATTCACGGTCTGGTACCTGGCGATTTTATTCATGACTGCAACAAAAAAGGGTATTTCA
>CAIYJU010000142.1 GCA_903926565.1 uncultured Bacteroidales bacterium | reverse complement strand
TTAAAGGACTAACCCCTGAAGAGCGGCTTCAGATTCTGCATTCGTTTCGTATTGCAAATTACAACTGGGTGATCCTTACAATTGTTTTAGGAATTACCAGTCATGTACTGAGGGCCTTAAGATGGATGCTCTTTTTTGAACCTCTGGGGTACCATCCTTCCCTGAAGAACACTTTTTTTGCGGTTATGGTGGGATACTTCGCCAACATGGCATTCCCAAGACTCGGAGAAGTAACCCGTTGCGGGATCCTTGCCCGTTATGAGCAAATTCCATTTAACAAGTCGTTTGGTACCGTTATTACTGAACGTACCATTGATATGATCATCTTCATCTCACTATTTTTCCTGATGATCATAACCCAGGCGGGCACCATCGGCCACTACCTGAATATGAAAATTTATCCGAAACTGGCCGAAAAATTCGACAATCCGTTGTTCAGTAAATTATTTTTGTTTACACTCATTGCCATTGGGGTCATTTTACTGGCAACTGCCTACCTGATGCGTAAAAGGATTTTCGCTTCCGCCATTTTTCACAAAATAAAAACCCTGATTCTTGGTTTCTGGGAAGGGCTCAAATCGCTAAGTCAAATCACCAAACCAGTTCTTTTTATTTTCTATTCACTTGCCATCTGGGCGCTCTATTTTTTAATGATTTACGTCTGTTTTTTCTGCTTCACTGATACCAGTTCACTCAGTCCGGGTGCAGCCCTTTCCGGTTTGGTCCTTGGAAGCGTCGGAATCATGGTTACCCCGGGGGGCATTGGATTATACCCGGCAATTATCCAGGAAACCATGTTGCTTTATGGAATCGTTCGTACGACCGGGCTGGCTTTGGGATGGATTTCATGGACTGCCCAAACCAGTATGATTTTATTAACTGGTGGCATTTCTCTTATTTTACTTTCATTCAACAAAAAAACAAATGGAAAGGCTTGACATTGTAAAATCCAAAATCCACACATGGGATCATCTCCGCCGTCAGATTGCCTTGTGGCGTTTCAAAGACAATACCATCGTTTTTTCAAATGGTTGTTTTGATGTGTTGCACCTTGGGCACGTTGAGTACCTTGCCAAAGCCCGTGACCTTGGAGATATTTTAATTGTAGGGCTCAACTCCGACGATTCAGTTCGCAGGATCAAGGGCCCCCGCAGACCAGTTAACAAGGAGGTTGCCCGTGCCACGACGCTGGCCGCATTATCCTTTGTTGACGCTGTGATTGTTTTCGGAGAAGACACGCCTCATGAACTGATCAAACTTATTCAACCTGATATTCTTGTTAAAGGCAAAGATTATGAGGGAAAAGAGATCGTAGGCACTGATGTGGTAAAAGCCCGTGGCGGACAAGTTATAACCATTGAACTGACCAAAGGCTATTCAACCACTCACACAATCGAGCTGGCACAAAAAGTGCACCTGTAACATTAACTATCATTCTCACAGAATAACCCGCTTACCCGCTTACCTGTTCACCCGTTTACCTACTTCTATGGCAAAACCCAAAACTGCATTTTTTTGTCAAAACTGTGGTTCCCAGGCACCTAAGTGGATGGGAAAGTGTAACGCATGCGGTGAGTGGAACACCTTTGTGGAGGAGGTGATTCAGCGTGACGAAAAAGGCATAACAGGATCTGCCAGCAGGGATCAGAGATCTGTGAAACCAATCCTGATTTCTGAGGTAACTTTCAACCACGATGCCCGGATCAACACACATGATCAGGAACTTAACAGGGTCCTGGGCGGGGGTCTTGTGCCCGGCTCACTAACCCTGATTGGCGGCGAACCCGGTATCGGAAAATCAACGCTGATGTTGCAGGTTGCCCTCAAATGTTCCGATCGCAAAATTCTTTATATCACCGGCGAAGAGAGTGAACAGCAAATCAGGATGCGGGCCGAACGGATCGGGATCAGGAACGACAACTGCTTTATCCTTACGGAGACCAACACGCAGTCTGTCTTTCAGCATCTTGAATCACTCAGGCCGGGGATCATCATTGTTGATTCCATTCAAACACTCCAGACTGACCTGATTGAATCTTCTGCAGGCAGTGTTTCCCAGATCAAAGAGTGTGCAGCTGAAATGCAGAAGTATTCCAAGCATACCAGCACACCTGTTTTCCTGATCGGACACATTACCAAAGATGGAAGCCTTGCGGGTCCGAAAGTGCTGGAACACATGGTGGATACCGTTTTACATTTCGAGGGCGACCGCAATTATGGTTATCGAATTCTTCGTTCCCTTAAAAACCGTTTTGGCTCAACCTCTGAACTCGGAATCTACGAAATGAATGATACCGGGCTGCGTGAAGTCTCGAACCCTTCGGAAATTTTACTCAGCCAGCGGGATGAGGCAGTAAGCGGGATTGCAATTGCAGCCATGATTGAGGGCCAGCGCCCCATGCTTATCGAAACCCAGGCTTTGGTAAGTACAGCAGTGTATGGCACTCCCCAGCGTTCAACAACGGGCTTTGATGCCCGCAGGCTCAACATGCTTCTTGCGGTTCTTGAAAAACGCAGTGGCTTCAGGCTTGGCCACAAAGATGTTTTCCTCAACATTGCAGGTGGAATCAGGGTGGAAGATCCCGCAATCGACCTTGCCGTTGTGGCAGCAGTGCTCTCTTCAAACCAGGACTCTCCCATCGACTCAAAAACCTGTTTTGCTGCTGAAGTCGGTCTGAGCGGAGAAATTCGCCCCATCAACCGTGTAGAACAGCGTATCTCGGAAGCAAATAAACTCGGATTCGAACGTGTTTTTATATCGAGATACAATACAAAGGGATTGGATGTCAAACGGTATTCGATACAAATCATACCGGTCGTGCAGATAGAGGAGGTTTACAGAAAGTTGTTTTCGTGAAGTGTCAGACCAAAAAAATCGTGGCCGGAAATTCCCTGCAGGTGGGAATAGTCAACCAGTTTAAGCCTGCGCTTCCCCGGAATCCAACTCATTCAGAATCCTGTTAACGTCTTCTTCAGTTGAAGTAAGTTTATTCCTGCAAATTTTTATCAGGATTGCTGCCCGCTTAACCTTGTCAGATAGTTCGTCAACCGATATCTTACCTCCTTCAATTTCAGCAACGATGTTCTGCAGTTCCTGATATGCCTCCGTATAATTTGGTTCTTTAGCCATTATTTTCATTTTTTGTCACCGATTGTGCAATACTTATAACATTTCCATCTGAAAGTATCGTTTTCACTATAGCTCCTTCCCTGACTGAATCAACTGTTTTTAAAATTTCTCCATCAACCATCGTAATGCTGTAACCACGATTCAGCACATTCATTGGGTTCAATAATTCAACACTCTTTTCAGCTATCGCAATATTACTCCATTGTTCTTTGATTACTGCACCCGATTTTTCAATCAGGCTAAGGTTCATTAACATATTCTTTTCCAGTGCGCGTCGTAAAAAATAGGCCGATTGCTGCCGTATGTATTTTAACTCACTGTTTATCTCATGTTTACCCTTTGCCAGCCTGGAACTGGTGGTAGATTTAAACAACCTGACGAGGTTTAACATGGCTGACTTTTCATTCTGTAACAACCTGCTGAATGTATCGATAACAAAATCCTGCGCTTTCCTGAGTGGTACCGAGAAATTATGAAACTTTTGCAAAAGATAATCTGCCAGTTCCGTTGGTGTGATCGTATTCCTGAAAGCAACCATTTCCGACACAGTTTCATTGGTTGAATGTCCGATTCCGGTAATTACCGGAAGCGGAAACAGCGCAATTGCTTTTGCAAGTTCATAGTTGTTGTAACACGCCAGCCCGATATCGCCCCCACCCCCGCGGATGATCGCCACCATATCAAAATGCTGTTTGACCAGGCTGATCCTCTCCATCTGTTTCATGATCGAGCCAACGGCATTTTCGCCCTGCAGCAATGCCGGAAACAGCATGTAGAAAAATGAATATCCCCAATCATTGTTATCAATTATATTACGAAAATCAGCATAACCCTTGCTGGTTTCAACTGAGATGACAGCAATCCTTTTCGGAAGCAACGGCAGGATGAGTGATTTGTTCGTAATAAACAGTCCCTCCTTCCTGAGCTTTTCGATGGTGAGTTGTTTCTCTTTTTCAAGTTCACCCAATGACCATGACGGATCCACCTCCAGAATCCTCAGGCTCAGCCCGTAAAGCGGGTTATAGGAGATTTTTGCAGAAAAAAGAATTTTAATTCCGTTTTTAAGGGGTTCATGGAGTACATTCTGAAAATTTTCATTGATCCGCAGAAAATCGTCCTTCCATATCGTGGACCTCATCTCAGCAACTATTTTGCCATCAATTTTCTCGACAAGATCCGGATAGCAATGTCCTGACTGGGGATAATGGTTCAGCTTGTTCATTTCCGCTTTAATCCAGAATGAACTTGTGTACCTCTCAGCCAACGTTTTCTGAATGCTCAGGGCTACTTCAGAAAGGGAAAATATGGTGCGGTCATTTACTTTTTCAGACATCCAAAACGGTTTGCTGACACTTTAATATTTTCAATTTGAATTTGCATTTTGAATTTTCTTTAAACTCTTGCTGCACGGATAATATCCGCAAAAATTCCTGAAGCCGTGACATCGGCGCCGGCGCCCGCTCCTTTTATAACCAGGGGCTGTTGTGTATAGCGGTTGGTGTAAAAAAGCACCACATTGTCTTTTCCATAAAGATGGTAAAGGTCGTGATCCTTCCCGATATGCTGCAAGCCAACCGAAGCTTTTCCTTCATTTAAACTGGCAACAAACTTCAATTTGCACCCTTCCTCGGATGCTTTTTTGAACAACGACTTAAAATAGTCTTCATGTTTCTCCAACTCCAGGTAGAAACCGGCCACATCCCCTTTCATGCATGATTCGGGAAGGAAAGAGTTGCTAAAGATATCCTCCATTTCCATCCTGTATCCGGCTTCGCGGGAAAGGATCAGGATTTTACGCATCACATCGGTCCCGCTCAGGTCGATGCGGGGATCAGGTTCAGCATAACCTTCATCCTGTGCTCTTTTTACGATGCGCGCAAAAGGTTCTGTGCCATCATAGTTGTTGAAAACGAAATTCAGCGTACCGGAAAGTACTGCTTCTATCCTGTTCACCTTGTCACCGCTGCGCATCAGGTCGTTCAGGGTACCAATGATTGGCAAACCTGCGCCGACATTGGTTTCGAAAAGATAGGAGGTATTGAATTCGCGGGCCAGGTGCTTCAGCAATTCAAAACTGCTGAACGATGATGAACTGGCAATTTTATTGCAGGCCACGATAGCCACGCTTTTTCTCAGGAGCATTTCATAAAATCCGGTAACCTGTTCACTTGACGTCACATCTACAAATACCGGGTTACGCAGGTTTTTTTGCTCAATGAACGAGATGAATTCCGCCAGATTAACCGGCTCTCCCTGTGTCAGCTGTTCCCGCCAGCTGTTCAGGTTGATGCCATCTTCATCCAGAACCATACGTTTGCTGTTACAAATACCAACTACCCTAAGCTGCAGCCGGAGGTGATCGAGCAGATATTCCTGCTGCTCCAGCAGTTGAACCATCAGCCTGCTGCCGACATTACCGATGCCTGTCACCAGCAGGTTTACCTGTTTGCAGGCGTTTTCAAAAAACTCCTCATGAAGCACATTGATTGCCTTTTTCACATCGTTTGTGCTGATGACAGCCGAAATATTCTTTTCTGAGGAGCCCTGGGCAATAGCCCTGATATTCACACTATTCCGCCCAAGAGCACCAAACAGTTTACCACTGATGCCGGTGTGGTTTTTCATATTGTCTCCAACCAGTGCAATGATGGACAAACCGGTTTCCAGTTGCAATGGTTCAACTTTCCCGGCAAGAATCTCACTGGAAAATTCATCATCTATCGCTTTCCTGGCTTTTTCGGCATTCACCTCATCGATTGCAGCACAGATTGAATGTTCCGAAGAGCTCTGGGTAATCAGGATGACATTGATTTTCTCTTCTGAAAGCGCACCGAACAGCCTCCTTGAAAAACCAGGGATTCCAACCATCCCGCTGCCTTCCAAGCTTAGTAAGGCCATTTTTCCAACACTGGAAATTCCCCTGGCGATGCTCTTATTTTCGGAAACGCTCGATTCAACCAGCGTGCCATAATCCTCAGGGGAAAATGTATTTTTGATCCAAAGTGGAATCTTTTTTTTCATCACCGGCTGAATGGTTGGCGGAAAGATCACTTTGGCCCCGAAATGCGAGAGCTCCATGGCCTCCTTGTAGGAGATATATGGAATCGCCTTTGCATTGGGCACCATCCGGGGATCTGCCGTCATCATGCCACTGACATCGGTCCATATTTCAAGCACTTTGGCATCGGCAGTGGCGGCAATGATCGATGCGGTGTAATCCGAACCGCCGCGACCCAGGGTAGTGGTCACCCCGTTTGCATCGGAGGCGATAAACCCGGGCATGATATATAGCCGGGAAGGGCTTTCGGTCATGCGATTCATTAATGCGCCGGCGATAAAATCAAAATCGGGCACTGCCTGACCGAAGGTTGAATCGGTGCGGATTATCTCACGGGCATCAATCCATTGGTTTTCAACCTGCCGCGATTCGCATGCTGCGGCGATTATAACCGATGACAGGAGCTCCCCCTGGCTTATCAGACTGTCCTGTGTACGCAATGAAAGTTCTCTGAGTAAAAAGACGGCTTCGCAGATACTTTCGAGCTCATTGCACTTTTCCTTCACAAGTCTGAGCATCCCGATTTGCCGGTCAATGGGAATCAATTTTAATACAACCAACTGGTGGCGGTCACCGAATTCCTGCAACTTTTCCTTATACAACACATCGTGCACTGCAGCCAGTCTCCCGGCTTCGATAAGCAGGTCGGTTGTACCGCCCAGGGCTGAAACGACAACGATGGTCTGGTCTTTGGCGGCTGCCAGACTTATGATATCAATGACCTTTATAATGTTGTCGGCATCGGCAACCGATGTGCCCCCGAATTTTAGTACCTGCATGTTGTGTGTGGCTGAAATGAACTACAAATATAGAAATATTAGGATGTGTCTGGGGAAGTCATTCCATTTTGCCTGTTCCATTATCTCACATTTTCTTTAACTTCGCAGTGGTTATTAACAGATATAAACGCTAATTATGCCATTTATCCCAAAACTCCTGCTGACATCAGTTGCCATCCTGATTGCAGGTTATTTTTTGCCGGGAGTGCATGTCAACACCTTCTGGACGGCATTGGTTGTTGCCCTGGTGCTGAGTTTTCTGAATGTATTTCTGAAACCACTGATGGTCATCCTCACAATTCCGTTTACGGTGGTCACCTTCGGGCTGTTCCTGCTGGTTATCAATGCCCTCATCATCATGATCGCAAGTTCATGGGTAAATGGCTTTAAAGTAGATGGTTTCTGGTGGGCCATGCTGTTCAGCATCATATTGTCTGCCGTATCTTCATTATTGGAAAATCTTGTAAAACACGATGAAAACACGCGCAATTACTGATAAAAGGGAGCTTGTTGATGTAATTCAACGAAGCCGGGTGTGTCACCTTTCGATGGTTGACCTTGACGGCAAGCCTTATGTAATCCCGATGAATTTCGGCTACAAAGATGACGTGATCTACCTTCACGGGGCGCAACATGGAAAAAAAATCGACATCCTGAAACAGCATCCGGAGGTATGCATCAATTATACCACAGATCATGTTCTACGTTACCAGAACGAGGCAGTTGCCTGTTCATGGAGCATGAAATACCGGAGCGTACTTTGCTACGGAAAAGCAGAATTCATCACAGACCCAAATGAAAAAATAGCTGTATTCCACATTGTAATGGCGCAGTACACCAAAGGTGACTTCAAATTCAACCCACCTGCAATCCGCGAAGTATGCGTATGGAAAATCAGTGTGGTAAAATTTGAAGGACGGGCTTACGGGTATTAAAAAACCGCCCCGGTTTCCCGGGACGGTCTAACCAAACACAAGACCCCACCCTAAATCCCACCCCAAAAAAGGGAGGGACTTACTCCCCTTCTCCCTGGGGAGAAGGGGTCAGGGGGATGAGGTCTATAACTTAACCAACTTCATTGTTTCAACATATCCGTCAGCGACAACTTTCACAAAGTAAAGTCCTGCCGGCATTTGGGAGAATCCAAAATCATGCTGCTTTTCGCCAATCATGGTTTCGTTCATCACTTTGTCGCCACGCATAGTGTAAACTTCTACTTTCACATTGCCATAAAGCTTGTCGCCTTTCTGAAAAAGGGTAAAGTTTCCGTTGGTGGGATTTGGGTAAACAATGAAATGGATTTGTTCTACTGCTATCGATCCCACATTGTCTTCGATTCCGGAAGCCACCATCGGGGCAGCCATACCTCCGTTACAATAGGTTCCGGTTGAAATCCTGCCAAGCAGATAACCACCAGATTGCACAGTAGTTCCCGGAAGCAACAAGATGTTCACTCCTGCGATGAAAGTAGCCCGTCCGCCTGACAAAACTGTAAATGTTTCACCACCACCGGCAACCGTTATGGTATTTGTGGCATTGTAACAAGTATCCTTGACGGCTGATACAGTTCCTGTAATGGTCGTATTTACCGGAAGGCCCGAAGGAGTCGAAAATGTCATGTCATTGCCAAACACAATGAGATTGTTGAAAGTAACCCCTCTCATTCTGTAATGATAGGTTGTTCCTTCGATCAGACCTGAAATTGGTGCACTCACGGATAGAACCGGTCCACCGATGACCATTGGGGGTGTTCCCAGCGCCACATTTCCATATGACGTTGTCGTTCCATAATCAAAAAAGAGGCTTACCGTCTCGGTTTTTGGATCAACAATACCATTGAGTATGGCTTCTGAAACAGTCACACTGCTTGCAGAGGTGGTAGTGATTAATGGGGATGCGGTAAATTCATATGCACCCATGTCAGGTGGATTTGTTCTCAGGGTTCCGGTTATATCTGATGGCAATGAAGGGAGGTATAATCCTGCCTTTGGGAACAAACCGGAGGTGGGCAACAAGTTGGTTGGTGATGTAAAAGCCGGATCAAAACCTGTTGAATGAATGTCCTGACCTGTTGCTACCTTCCATTCCGCCAGTGTAATATAATTAGTGCCACTCATAACACCAATTTTGTGAGCGCAACCATCAACAAAATAATTATTGTAGTCGATTACCGAAAAATTTCCGGCATTGGGTGCATTAGTGGCAATGGCATATGTTTTACCATCGAGCGGGCATTGTCCGGTCAGACCCATCATGGAGTTCTTCAGGATGTTGTTCTGGATCTCGATGTTGTTGCTCCGGACTCCATCCCTGTATATTCCGATACACGCGGAAGAGGCATCACGTAAGTCGGTCGGGGAAAGCACGTTCCCGTACAGGAAAATTGAATTATGCAGAATTTTAATGTTTCCTCCGCTGTAAATATAAATGCCATAAGGATTATTTGTTGAAACTCCCGGCGCAGCACCTGATGATTTGATACCATAAATTGAGTTATCAAAAATCTCAGTTAAAGAGTTGGCTTCTGCCTCGTACCATATTCCGTATGCTCCTGACCCATCATCAACATTCCTGTAAAAATCATGGATAAGGTTTTTATGAATTTTGGTGCTTGTGGTGTAATTAAGTACATAAACACCAGCATGCTGTGGTACATTATTTCCAAATTCAGAACCCATGATATTGTTGCCTGAGATCAGGGTGTTTTCAGCATATTGTAGCAGAATCCCCTTAGCTATGATATAATCAGAAACCGTTTGAGAACCGATAATGTTGTTGGAAATCTCGCCGTTTGTCGCGATCCCGTAGAAGTTTCCGGTATACTGGATGCCGGTGTTGACAGAATTGATCGAATCGCCGGTAATCACAATATCATCATATCCGCCGCTCAGCGGACTGAGATAAATCCCATAGTTTGAAGCTGTTAACGAACTAATCCCTTTTATGATGGTGTTCCTGATCGTGATGTGCGAAGAGGGATCATTTCCACCTTTGTTGAACATTCCGATGACGTATGCTCCGCTTGTCTCACTCGTATTTTTAAAAGTAAGGCTTTTGTCTGAACCACCTGTAGCTGAACCCTCAATGATGAGGTAATCAAATCCATTGACCATGATCATCCCACTTGACGCACTGGCGCCGGTAAACACAGGGTGTACCCCCGAATTCGGCTTGATGGTCAGCATATTCGTGATGCTGCTCCCGCCATTTGGCTGTAAGGTGATGGGATATGTCTCTGTTGGGTAGGTGTTGTCCGTTAATATCAGGGTGACCGGACATGCAATCCCCTTCGAATTGACATCAATAATGGCAGCAGTGAGTGTTGGATAATCACCACCTGTTCCCACGTTGAAGGTTCCACAGAGGGGGGATACAATGACATATGCAGACGGATTGGTTGGAAATACCGAAACTGCGGGGGGACTGGAAGTAAAACCATTGGCTCCGGCAAACGGAAATGAATTTACATTTGGTGCTGCCCATAAATCCTGGGCAACAACAAAGTAGAATATCGAATCTCCCAGTGCTGTTCCTCCTCCAAAGTTAAAGGAAAACTGGTTATTTCCCAGAGATGTCCCTGTTATATACGACCAGGTTCCATCATAATTTATTTTCCAGCAGGCACGGGGCAGCCCGGCACCGGATACAGGGACTCCATGGATATCTGAAATGGTAGCAACCAGTGAACGGTTTCCTGTGGTGGAGATATTGGCCAGTGGCGTATAAGTGATCAGCGGTGCGGTGAGGTCTGCAGGTATTCCGCCGAATTCATCTGCCCCTATATCGGGAGCATTTGCAGGCCAGGAGGCATGAACAGGATATCCCGGATTTGGAAAGCGCGGTTCACCATCATAATCGGTGGTTAATTTCATGGGAACCGTAACGATGCTACCACCGCTTTCACACTGGGTTGCAACGCTGTTACTCATGTGAAAATCGCAGGGGGTCGTAGTTGAGATAAAGGGCGAATTTTCAGTAATTGAAAGATATTCGCGTGGACTCATGCGCGTTTTATATTGCAGCATGGTTGAATCGCTGTTTGTTCCGTCGCTGAATATGAGTCTTTGCGACGATGGGGTCCCCGCATAGTAATTGTTATTGTCTGAAGTTACTGCAAGGTCGCCGAAATTCAGTGAATCAGTTAGAACAGCAATAGTTTTGCCTGTTCCATTCGGTGTTGATGTATTGATAATGATGTTGTTTCTGGCATCCAGCACCTTGATGAACTTTGTTACCATGAGTCCGGTTGTTCCATAATTGGCACCAACAGAGCTTGAATTTAAAAAGACCGTATTGTTGTATAATCCGGTTGAGATGGAGTTGAATCCGAAGAGGTGGATTCCCTTGAGGGCTGTTAAAGAAGAAGAATTGCCTGCCTTAAGATCCCCGACAATGTTATTATAAATATAGATGCTCCCTGCTCCGGTGAGATTGCCTAAATACATCCCGGTTATGATGCTGGCGGTACCCGGGCCGCTGATGTTCTGCACCCTGTTATTATAGATATTCCAGTTATAGCCGGCATCAATGTTTATCCCATAAGTGGTACCTTTTGCCTCATAAAGGTTGGTAAATGTGTTGCCATAGAAATTTTTGGTGATGGGCCTGTTGATGTTGCAATAAATACCATTCACAGTTCCAGTTGTGGTGGAAGTATTGTTGTCGCATACATTCCCGTAGCAATTCAGGGTGTAGCACTGAATACCAAGCTGCATATAGGTTGTCGTCCCTCCTACACCCGAAGGTGATTGAATCCTGGTGTTGTTGCTAACTGTATTGTTATACACATCCGAAGTGCCTAATACCGTTGGCAATGCACTGGTAATAAGATATATAACCGAACCCTGGGAGGTTGTTGTTGAGGAGCCGTACTGATTCCATGTCACTGAATTATTAAAAACGCTGACACTTGGTCCTCCATGAGAAACACTCAGGTAGGTACAGGATCCTGTAGTCGCAGTCGGGTAGGTGCAATTAGTTATAACGTTGTCGTGAATACTGATGGTATTGGTGGTAGAGGTCGTTCCCATGGTCTCCCAGATGCCATAAAACACACCGCTGCCACTGTATTGAACACTCACGGTATCCGCATATACATGCACACTTGCATTACCGGTACTTTGGAATTGCATCCCATAACAGGCAGTTCCGCCAGGCACCGCCCCGCTGATCTTATTGTTGGCAACGATGATGTTATTCTGGTACTGGCAATAGAATCCGCTCGGGGTACCGGTGGTAGTTCCGAAATTCGATATCTTGTTGCCTGCTACGGATCCAAAATCGTTATTTTGGTCAAAGTTGGTGTAGGGTGCAACAGAGGCCACGCCCATTGCATAGATCCCATTGAAGCAATTGGTGACCACATTTCCCTGGAACGAGTTGTATGAATTGGCCTGGAGAACATTTTTTATGCCCCTTGCAGTTCCGGGAGTGTCACTTCTCCATGACCGCAGATTAATCCCAACCGTACCGGTATTGGTGCGATTTAACGAAATCGTACAGTTTTTTATGGTTGCATGCTGTGTGCCACTGGTATCAGCGGCAGCTTTCATGAGCAGATAACCGCTCTCCGTCTGTGTCGTTGTGGTTATGTGTGTCGCGTTGTCGATCACGTCAATTCCATCGAAAGTTACATAATCGGTTCCCGCAATGGCGAAAATATAATCCGTTGTTCCTGTACCATTGGCGGATGTAATCAGCGGATTTGCGCCAATGCCATCCTTTTGTAAGAAGATCGGACTCTCGGCGAGACTATTGGAGCAAGTTATCAATCCGGCTGTCGGGCTCGAAAACGTCTCATTATAACCTGCAGCTACTTTAAAAGTTACACCCGGAGCTGCAACACCCTGACTGTTCAACGCTGCAATGGCAGCTGTGATTGTTGGGAAATTAGGGGTGCCGGCCGGTATGAAATACGTTCCTGAAAGCTGCCCAAATGATAAATGACTGATTATCATTCCAAAGAATAAAACAACAATGGCTCTTTTCATTTTTATACGATTTTGGTTTATTGATTGACTCATCTTTTTCCATGAGTAAAATACATGTGATTTTACTCATCATCCAATTATAAAATTTACTTCCCTTCATAAAAACCGCCCGGTTTCCCGGGACGGCTCAACCAAACACTTTACCCCACCCTAAATCCCTCCCCAAAAAGGGAGGGACTTACTCCCCTTCTCCCTGGGGAGAAGGGGTCAGGGGGATGAGGTCTATAACTTAACCAACTTCATTGTTTCAACATATCCGTCAGCGAC
>CAIYJU010000141.1 GCA_903926565.1 uncultured Bacteroidales bacterium | reverse complement strand
TCGACAAACAGCAGAACCTCTATTTTACGCAAAACAATGCTTCATCAAACATTACCAAAGTAACCCCTGCAGGAGCAGTATCCACATTTGCCAATCTTTCTCATTTACCTGGCCCCATCACGCTGTTTGATGATAATATGCCCTCAAATTTTGCCATTTATACAGTTTCACACTGGGGAATCCTCGGGATCAACAGAACCCTCTCCAATGGTTCCTACTCAATGTTCGATGGCGGCTCTTACTATGGCTGTCAGATCACTGACGATGGGCAATATCTTTTTGCTTATACAGGCCCTTCAAACAATCTCATGGTGAGGTTCAGCACATCGACAGCTATCATGGAAAACTGGGTGACAACTGTTCAGGATTACGAAGTTTGGGCCAGCACCATTGGACCAGAAGGTAAACCTTATTTTATAGCAAGATCGATCAGTAATACCACAAAAAAAGCCATTTTCAGGGTGAATGGATACAACGATGTGACCGAGGTCATCAACAACCTGCCATTTAACAGCTCTTTCGGCGATCTGGTGTTCAAAAATAATGGCAGCGCTTATGACCTTTATGTTTCGCAGGTTCTGGATGGTAATGTGATGGATCCTGCTTCAAACAGGATTATCAGGTTTTCAAATGTACCAGTCGGTTTGGCCGAAAAAATCTTCTTTGCTGCAAAACCTGCTGCGGGGAGTTATTATTCTATCTACGTTATGAATCCGGATGGCACCGGCAGGACCAGGTTATTTACAGATAATTATCACCGCCGGTGTCCGATAATCTCAAACGACCATTCACACTTGTTCTATCTCAAACGCAAACTGGACGTTGAATGTGAAAGTGACAGTGTGTGGATTTGCAAATCGAACATTGACGGAACCGACGAACAGGTTATTTGGACAAATCCAACACCCTTAAGTTTTGGTTTAAGAACAAATTTCGATATTTCTCCAGACAATCTGAAGCTGATTTATGCCACTTATTATGATGGGTGGCCGGTCGTTATGGGTCGGGATGGAGACATTTTTGAATATAATTTGACGACGCAGGCAACAATCAACCTTACGAATGACTTGGATTATATTGAAGATGACCCTGTTTATTCCCCTTCCGGAACATCTATAGTCTATGATAAAAATGGTACGACCTGGTTCGCCTTCCCATGGCCAATGTACAAGATGAATTCAGATGGTTCGGCCAATCTGCTTTTTCAGCCAAACGGCGGGGGAGGATACAACCGCCCCGAATATTCACCTGATGGGCTCAAACTGGTATATTGTTTTGCTCCAGGACTTGGTGACCAGTTTTCATTATACCTGTGCAACTCAGATGGAACCGGTGCGGTTCAGGTAATTCCGTCGTTCGGAATCTCAAATACAGTGTTCGACCCTACATTTAATCCTGATGGCTCGAAACTCGCTTTCTCTCGTTCCAATCGAACGCAACTACTTATTACCGGCTTATCTGGGGCAATCCTTTCTCAATTTGACAGTACCGGGATCAATGGTTTTTATGAGATAAAATGGGGGATGGTTTCTTCGCTGCCACCTGTACCCGTAAGCCTGACAATTGCTTCATCAGCAAACAATGTATGTTCAGGCACACCCGTCTCATTTACTGCCACGCCTGTAAATGGTGGAACAAACCCCCAGTACCAATGGAAAGTAAATGGGGCTTCATCAGGGACAAATAGTCCGGTTTTCACCTACAGCCCTGTTAACAATGACATGGTAACCTGTGTCCTTTCATCCAATGTCCCTGGAGCCACCGGTAACCCTGCTACCAGTAACGCCATCACCATGCTGGTAACTCCTTCCATCCCTGTTTCAGTTTCCATCACTGCGTCGGCAAACCCGGTCTGCCAGGGCGACACGGTTCATTATACTGCCCACATGGTGAATGCAGGCTCCAACGCTGCCTTGCAATGGTATGTCAATGGTCTCCCGGTTTATGGCAACAGCATCGTTAACGGGCTCGTTGCTCATTATCCTTTCAATGGCACCCTTGCAGATGCAACGGGGAACAGTCAGAATGCCGTGCCAACGGGAAATGTATCCTGGACAACCGATCGTTTCGGGAATTCCAACAGTGCCTACTATATCGGAGGAAACCCAAGTGGCAGTGATTATCTCACAGTCGCTCACAGCAGTGCGCTTGCAATACACAACCCGTTTACCATATCGGTATGGATAAACAAGGAGGTTCATGGAGGCTGGATTCTTAACAAAGGCCGGGATATCATCAACGGATACGGAATAAATGATGCAGGCGGAAACGCACAGGTAGTGTATGCCGGCAATAACGGGGCCTATGTGACAAACACCACTGTTTCTTTGAATCAATGGCACCTGTATACCTGCGTATTCAAGGGCGATTCAGCAAGCTTTTATCTTGATGGAATCCTGGCGGATAAACGGCTTATGGCAAGCAACAGTTACGTGTCAACAAGTTCGGATTACCCCCTGGCCATTGGCAGGCATTTCACCGCATGTTGCTATAATCCTAGCCCGTCCTATTGGTCTTATCCTTTTAAAGGAAAAGTTGATGATGTGAGACTTTATAACCGTTCATTGAATGCTTCTGAAGTTTGGCAGCTTTATACGGGATTCGACTCAACCTTTTCATACGTCCCCCAAAACGGGGATGTCGTAACCTGCGTGCTCACGGCCACAGGAACATGCCTTTCAAACAACCCGGATACTTCTAATGCAATTACCATGGTGGTTCATCCGCTGCCGGCCAATCTCGGACAGGCAACAACCAGTCTCAGCCAGGGTCTTGTGGCTTACTATCCTTTCAATGGCAATGCGAATGATGAAAGCGGTAATGGAAATGTCGGTGTGATAAGTGGCGCATCACCGGCTGCAGACAGATTCGGGGCATTAAACTGCTCTTATGACTTTAATGGATTCGACAATTATATTACCATCGAAGATGGCAGTAATTTCAATCTTCAGAATGATATGTCCATATCCATATGGGTTAATCCAAGATCTACCCAAAACCCAATTGCAGGGCTTCTTGATAAAGATCATTGTTCATATCCCAATGGATATCCGACAGGTTGGGTCCTGCAACAAGGTCCAATCACAAATAATTTTTATTTTTCTTATGGTGATGGAGCAGTTTGGAATCCACCAATGGCAAGTAATATTCAGTTGGTGTCGAATGCGTGGAACCACATGATAATTCGAAAAATTAACAATGTTGTTGAATACTATTTGAACGGAGGTTTAGTGACCACAAATACATATCCTAACGGTCAAATTGCAACCAATAATTCAACGCCATTATATATCGGAAAAAGTTGTTTGCCAGGGAATGCAAGATGTTTTAACGGAGCAATTGATGATATCAGGATATATAGCAGGACCCTTACACCGGAAGAAATTGTATGTCTCTATTCAGGCTATTGCAATACCCTTATGGCAGATCTAACCTCCGACTCAATCTGCACCGGCAACAACACATCCCTCAATATCATTAATTCTCAATCAGGAATCCAATACCAGGTACTCCTCAACGGCGCAAACTACGGTAATTTCCAAATCGGAAACGGCAATACGCTTGCTTTTCCGGTCAACGGACTGATGCAAACGGAGTCGTTTACCATGCTCGCAACCAATTTGACCACCGGCTGCTTCACCATGCTCGATTCAACCTTTACGGTACATGTGAGTGCGTTGAATGCAGTTGTTTCCCCGGGAACCACCATCTGCAGCGGGGCACCAACAGTCCTCACCGCTTCTGGCGGAACAGGTTATTTATGGAGCAACGGGATGACCACGCCGGTTATTACTGTTTCTCCATTGGCCACCACGGTCTATTATGTAACGGTTACCAACGGAACATGGTGCTCAGATACCGATTCTGTAAGGGTTAACGTGAATCCAACCCCGGTGCCAACCATCACAGGGACGAGCAGCATCTGCCTGGGGGCAGTCAATGTCGCCTATACCACGCAGCCAGGAATGACAGGCTACACCTGGACCATCAGTCCGGGCGGAACAATTACAGCAGGAACCGGAACAAATACGATTATGGTAACCTGGAACAGCCTCGGGTCACAAATGGTGAATGTTACTTATACCAATAC
>CAIYJU010000140.1 GCA_903926565.1 uncultured Bacteroidales bacterium | reverse complement strand
TGTGGTTGATTACTACGACTATTATATTGATTTCGATATCCCGTGGAGCCTCTCCTTCAATTATAATTTTCACTATGGTAAAGCCTGGAACAACTCTTCAAAAAAAAGGGTTGACCAGCTAACCCAGACCCTGGGTTTCTACGGCCAGCTGAACATTACTCCAAAATGGAAAATAACCCTTACAACAGGTTGGGATTTCGTGGGAAGTGAACTATCCTATACATCCATTGATATCTATCGCGACCTGCATTGCTGGGAGATGAGTTTCGGCTGGATACCTAAAGGCGGACAACAGAGCTGGAATTTTTCCATCAAGGTTAAGGCATCCATTCTTCAGGATCTTAAGCTGAATAAGAAAAAGGATTTCAGGGATTATGGAAATTAAGAAAGTGTTAAGTGTTAAGTGTTAAGTGTTAAGTGCAAAGTACAAAGTCAAAATGAAAAAAATGAAAAAAGTCATTACTACTGTTGATGCACCGAAAGCGATCGGGCCATACAGCCAGGCGATTGAAGCAAATGGCATGTTATTCATTTCCGGGCAGATACCCATTGATCCCGTAACCGGAAAATTTGTTGAAGGGGGCATAACAGAGCAAACCGAACAGGTAATGAAAAATATCGGCGCAATTTTAAATGCAGCAGGGTATGATTTCAACGACGTTGTTAAATCAACCTGCCTGTTAAGCGACATGGACAACTTCTCATCAATGAACCTCATCTATGGTAAATACTACCCTGAAAATCCTCCGGCACGCGCGGCATATAGCGTAGTTAAACTGCCGATGGGAGCCCTGGTTGAGATTGAGACCATTGCCAGCAGGTAAACAGGCGGACGGCCGGAGGTTGTTTGTCACGTTTTA
This sequence comes from uncultured Bacteroidales bacterium, assembly GCA_903926565.1. Taxonomy (GTDB): domain Bacteria; phylum Bacteroidota; class Bacteroidia; order Bacteroidales; family FEN-979; genus CAIVAT01. Next base: position 36,201 of record CAIYJU010000140.1, on the reverse strand, counting down.
TTCACCCATCAGCACATATGGTGCCCAAATCGAGGGCATCGTGGTGGCACTGCAACTGATCCACTGCATTTTCACCTCCCTGAGCGCGTCACTGTAAGATTTCCCGGTAAGCCATATCCGGTAAAAATCGACCATGAACTGCCTCGCCAGCGCGTCGGTCACATTCCATAAGGTTGACAGGACGTTTTTTGCACCGGCGTTATAAAAAACCTGAGCAGGCGAATTTCCGGAATTCGCTTCGTTTACCTTGTAAATGCCGGATGAGCAGGAGTTCAATACAATTAAATCAGCCCCCAGATGTAAACCGGCGATTTCATCACAGGTAAGCAGACACGCATCATGATGTGCAGCCAGGTGAACGATCCTTCCCTTGCATACCATTTGTTTAAAATAGTCCTTGTCCGTTAATTCTTCATAACCCAACCACAAAGACTTGCCTTTCTGCCGGAATAACGCACCTATTTCAAAAATTTCATTCCTGGCAGAAGGAAGGGCGGTGCAGGTTCGATTCTTTTTATAAACAGGTGAAAAACCCAGGAAGAAGAAGTTGAATTGATCTGCAGAAAGATGATCCTCCCTGCCTCCATCCCTGATACGTTCATTCCATGAATCCTTCGAATGATGGTAAACCACCTCATGGTCCCGGATGAGGTAATGCCGGGAGCAAAGGTCGTGATACAATGATAAGCTGTCACTCCGGATAAAAGCCTCAAACGGCAATCCCGCCAGGCGGTCACCCGGTATAATTATTAACCGTCGTCGCCCGGATATAAACTGCTGAAGGGGCTTGATGAGAAACATGTATAATATTTCCCCGGGAACTAGGAAATTCAGGGGTTCGGCAGAAGTCAGCTTTTTCCGAAACGATCTCACGCAAAACCAGAACAGCTGATTCAGCGATTGAGTGGAACTGAATGACGATTCACGGCCAATTGCATTAATCAGGACTGACGTATCCGTAAGGACATATTCAATCAACACCTCGTCGGCATAAAGGTGACTTTGCAATTCTTCTGCACACCCCGGAATATGTGCCGGCTGAGCAGTCAAAATTCCCGGGATTGCCAGATGAATAAAGTACGCCAGTAACTGTCCCAAAAGCCGGTAAGGATGTTTCATAAGTTCAAAATATTACACCAGAATGTATGGTGAGTTTTCCCATTATTACCAGGTCTTCATTTGCAAGTATTTTCCAATAATAAAGCCCTTCTCCGAGCCCTTTCGTTTTCAGGATAAATGAACCTGAATTATTCATTCTTTGCCTGGATAGCTGATTCCCGGCATTATCCATAATGACAAACAAAACTGCAGCTTCCTTATCGGAATACCTCCATGAAAAGAGCACGGTTGTGCCTGCAGGCACGGCCAGATCAACTTTGGGTGATACCAGGACAAACTGGCCCGACCGGGTTACAGAACCAGACAGAAGCTCCAATTCAGGCATGGGCTTATAGTTATCTGCCATCAAAACCGGCTTGACATATCCGGTTTTTCTCCATGATTCCTGATGATACTTTTGGCCGATGTTGTACGTCTCTTTGTCTCCATCCTTTTCCGGTTTAATATGGTTGGGTTGGCGCACAAAAGGCCCGGCAGAGGATTCGGCAGATCTTTTCTTTGTATCCAGATGGTAGAACAAACCACCGATCAGGGCAAGACAAAGCAATGAAGCCGCTACCAGCAGGAAGTTCATCAAAGGACTGCCATTTGATTTCTGCTGTGAAACAGCTTTGACCTTATTCATCAGGTCAATAACCTCTGCATCCTGCAAAAACCTGGTCAGGGAGGCATCCAGAGACACCTCCGACCGGAGTATCGGACTTGCTTTCATCCATTCCAGGAAAACGACAAGTTCCGATTCGTTAAGTTCATTGTTGTTATAGCGATCAATCCAGTCGCCGGGCTGTTCGGTGTCCATCATAATTCAAAAATTGTTTACATTCGGGATCATTAAATATTTTTCTGCGCAACTTTTTTTTACAAGCGTATTTTCGTGTTTTTACATACATCTCATCTTTATAATCCATGAGTCTCGCAATCTCCTTATACGGGATCTTCAGGCAGTAGAGTTGGAGCAGGCGCCGGCAATCATAAGGAAGTGACATCAGATTTTTATAAAAAAGCCTTTGAAGTTCAAGCGTTTCTTCTTCAGGTTCCTCTGCCCAAGCCGCTCCGTATCTCCCCCGTTCTTCATGTACCTCAAGGTCGGCCTGGTACAGCAATTTGTATTTTCGTTCAAGCCGCTGAAGCCATAAGTGCTTGCAAATTGCGATGAAGTAGGTTTTCAGGCTGCACTCGAGTTTAAACGGCTGAACAATAATCCGTTTGTATAAAACTATGATGGCATCCTGGAAAAGATCTTCCACGTCCTGCTGGTTTCCTGAATTATTCGATAAATGGTGACGGATCACAGGATTAAATTCCTGGTATAAGTATTCTACACAAACACTTTTCCGTTGCCTGAGTCCTTCGATCAGCTCTTCATCAGTGTATTTGACCATTGTTCTGGCGATTTCATCGGTTAATCCTTATTTTCTTAAAAGGTGAACCAATTGTTAATAACTTTTTCAAAAACCAACCTGCCGGAAAAACCAGAGGTGGCTTTCTCGTTATGACAAGAGATGATGCCTGAAGGTTGGGTGGAGGGAACAATAAATGTTAAATCCGGGATTTTAGACACAGCGGCTAAATCCTTAGATGTGCGCAATACCCCACCCCCGACCCCTCCCCAATAAGGGAGGGGAGGGGTGTGCTAATAAACATTATTAATTGATTGCCATGAACTTAGTGAATTAGCACAACTCCCCCTTCCCTATTTGGGGAAGGGGGTCAGGGGGATGGGGTCAAAAAGATGAGCAATAAGGAAAAGAGAAGGAAATAGATCCTGACAAATGAGGCAGTCCTATTTATAGTTCATTCCAAGGTTATAGAATACAAATGCCCAAAGATCTGCACTTTCATCAATCTGCTTTGCGGTGGGTTTGCCGGCGCCATGCCCGGCTTTGGTTTCGATGCGAACCAGTACCGGATTCTCTCCGGTCTGTTTGGCCTGCAGGGTTGCCATAAACTTAAAGGTATGCGCCGGAACCACCCTGTCGTCGTGATCGCCCGTAAATGCCATGGTAGCAGGATACTGCACACTGTCTTTCAGGTTATGCAACGGCGAATATTTATAGAGGTAATCAAATCCTTCCTTTGTTTCGCTCGTACCGTAATCGCTTGCCCAGGCCCAGCCGATGGTGAATTTCTGATACCTGAGCATGTCCATTACCCCAACCTGCGGGATCGCAACCTTAAACAATTCAGGGCGTTGCGTCATGCATGCACCAACAAGCAAACCTCCGTTAGACCCGCCCATGATGGCCAGGTGTGCAGGTGAGGTGTATTTTTCAGCAATCAGGTATTCTGCTGCCGCAATAAAATCATCGAAAACATTTTGCTTCCGGTCTTTGATGCCGGCTTTGTGCCAGTCTTCTCCATATTCACCGCCCCCGCGAAGATTCGCAACCACGTAAATACCGCCATTTTCGATAAAAAGCAACCTGCTTAAACTAAAATTCGGTGTAAGACTGATGTTAAATCCACCATATCCGTATAACATTGTTGGATTTAAACCATTTAACACCATCCCCTTTTTATAAACAACAAACAAGGGAACAGTGGTCTTATCCTTCGACAAATAGAACAGCTGTTTCACCTCATACAGTCCGGGGTCAAAATCAATCTCAGGGCGGTTATAAACATCAGACTTATTCTGAGCAACATCGTATTTGAAAATTGTATTGGGGAAGGTGAACGAAGTATAACCATAAAAAGCGACATTGTCCCCTTTCTTACCGCTGAAACCTGCAAGGGTACCAATTCCGGGCAGATTCATCTCATGCAGAAATTTCCCCCCAAGGTCGTAAATGAAAGCCTTCGAAGCCGCATTCTGCATATATTCAGAAACCAGCACATCTCCGGCCAGGCTTACCGATTCGAGTACATCGTCGCGCTCCGGAATGATTGTCTTCCATTTTCTTGGTTCAGGGTTTGCAGGATCCATCAGGATGAGCTTCTTTTTCGGAGCTTTGTGGTTTGTAACAACCAGGAATTTATCCCCGACATTATCAACAACACCATATTCATAATCAAATCCCGCTGCAAGCAGTTTGAATTGCATGTTTGGCTTTGCCAGGTCACGGTAATACAGCCCTGTACCACTTGTTGATTCCGACTCATACAACAACAAAAACCGCTGATCCTCAGTAACAGCTGCGCCGTAATTCCGCATGGGATATTTAAGATTCTGGAAGATCAGTTTATCCTCCGCCTGATCTGTGCCGGCAATATGATAATAAACCTTCTGGAACTCATTTTTCTTTGAGAGCTCCATTCCCTTCCTGGGGGCATCATAACGGCTGTAATAAAATCCATTGTTTTGCCACGACATGCCTGAAAACTTAACCCATTTCAAGGTGTCCGGCAACAATTTCCCGGTCTCTATCTCCATCACATAAACTTCGTTCCAGTCGGAACCACTGCGGGCAATACTGTAGGCGAGATATTTGCCATCATGCGAAACGGAGGTACCGGCCAGCGCGATGGTGCCGTCTTCGGAAAACCTATTCGGATCAAGCAGTACACGGGATACCCCCTCAAGCCCGTTCCTGACATAGAGAACAGATTGGTTCTGTAAACCGTCGTTTTTAAAATAAAAATAATTTGACCCCTCTTTGAATGGAACACCAAACCTCGGATAGTTCCACATTTTGGTCAGCCGTTCCCTCATCTTATCACGGAATGGAATCCTTGACAGGTAATCATTCGTCACAACATTCTCTGCAGTGACCCAGGCGGCAGTCTCCGCTGAGGTGTCATTTTCCAGCCAACGGTATGGGTCTCCAACTTTTGTCCCAAAGTAATCATCAACGGTATCAACCTTTTTGGCCACAGGATATGTCACCGTATTTTTTTGTTTACACGCATTCATAGCCAGAATTGAGACAACCAGTAAGAAAATGTACAAGTTTTTCATGGGTCGTGGGTTTATTTTTTCTTTTATACAGCCTTTTAACGTCTCATTTGCAATATTTGCAGTAAATTTAACGCATTAATTTGATAAAGTCAATCACAACAGATAATTAAATGGAGAAACAACCCAAAAGCATTGCCATTACACAATTTGATTATATTGTAAGGAATGTGAATGATGAGGAGGTCGATATTCAGGGACATCCGAATCATTTTAGTGAATTTGATTCCGACGGACGCACGCTGAAAGAGACCAGGTACAACCATCAGGGCATCTTTGAAGATATGTTTGTTTATGGCTATGATGACCTTGGAAATCTGGTGCGTGAATCATACTACCTTGATGAAGATGAAATTGCTGAGGAGAAAACCTTTGTCAGGGATGAAGCCGGAAAGATTCTCCATGCCCTGAAGCACTACCTCGATGGAACAGCCGACACCATCACCTATGTGTATAATGATGCCGGTGAACTCATAAAACGAACCACAACCACCGAAGAAGGAGATATAGAACAGGTCGAGACCTTTGAATGGAAAGACGGAGAGTTAATACACCATCAGGTTGTTGATGAAGATGGTGAAATAGTTCCGGAACCATTGGCCGACAGCATTAAATCCAATCAAACGAGAACGGTTCACAACGAAAACGGGCAGGTGATCCTGGAAGAGGAGCTCAATGAAGATGGTGAAGTTTTCATGACTGTCAGGCGGACTTACAGGGAAGACGGCCGCACAGACATAGTCGATGTCATTATCGACGGTTTGGGAAAAGCCATCAGCCGTCATTATTTTCTTAAGTATGAATATACATTCTTTGAATAATTTACGTTATTAAACTCATGAAAAGTCACCTCCTAATACTGATCAGCGCAGTGTTTCTGATTCCTTTCCTTGGATGTAAGAAGAAATCATTTGATCCCACCGGAAAAAGCCAGGCAGATTTTATCGGCACCTGGACAGGGAGCATCTCAACATTTAAGAACAACAAGGTTATAAAGGAGACAGGTACCCTTGTGATATACAATGATCTAGGCAACAACTTGCTCACCGGAATCCTTTTTATGAAAGAGACCAGTGTATTTCATGAATTCCAGTTCGTTAACGGAACCATGTATTTTAAAGTCGAGAACAGCGACTCGGCAAGCCCGTTCTGCCAGAACTGGAACCTGGGTGGCTATGCTGTATTTTCGGAGACAAGCAAAATGGACATCAACATCTCCGGCAATGAGTGTGGCGATATAGGCAAAGAATTCGTAAGCTGGACCGGTTCTGTGGTACCTGCGAGCGTGTCGGATGATTCGGTGCAATATTACAATTTTGCAACTGCAGGCAATTCATCGACTTACCGCGTAATTCTAAAGAACGGAGATTCCTGCCAGGTGCAGAAGCAGGTCAGCCAGGCATCTGCAAATTACCTGTTTTCCGGAGCAACATCGCAAACCTGCGGGTGGGCTGGACAAACAAAAACTTTCAGCTGGAAAGTATCCCCTGCTGTATTTTCATTTGTAAATGATTCGACACTTGGCTTCAAATCATTCACCTTTCCGATAAATGCCAGGCCCGGTGTGGTATACAGTACCATTGTAAACCATGACACAACCACGGTTACCCTGCTGGATACGAACCTCGTCATGACCACCCCTGCCGGCAGCTTTAACTGCATGTATTTCAAATATACCGAACCTGTCAATTCCGGCATTCTGAAGGTGAACCGAACTGCTTATCTCTGGCTTAACAACAGGTTTGGAGTCATCCGTCAGGAAGTAGTCAACCCTGTTGATTCAACAGATGTACAACTTCAGGTTCTGTTGTCAAAGAATTTTTAAGCAGAATTTCAGAAGAGATCGTTGAGCAGGTCATCACTGACCTTTGCAGGTAACGTGACGGTTAATCCGGGTTCATGCTGCATGGCCAGTTTAATTGCAAAGATGGCCTCATCATTTCTCGCCCAGGCACGGCGGGCAATGCCGTTGTTCACATCCCAGTGGAGCATCAGCCGCAGCCTGCGTGCAGCATCATCGGTACCATCGAGCAGCATGCCAAACCCGCCATTGATCACCTCTCCCCAGCCAACTCCTCCCCCATTGTGAATGGAGACCCAGGTGGCGCCCCGAAAACCATCGCCGATCACGTTCTGAATTGCCATATCGGCTGTATAGGCTGATCCGTCATAAATATTGGAAGTTTCGCGGTAGGGTGAATCGGTTCCCGAAACATCGTGATGATCACGGCCAAGAACGATGGGCGCGGTGATCGTTCCGTTTTTAATGGCTTCATTGAAGGCTGCTGCAATCTTGGTGCGACCTTCACAGTCGGCATATAGTATGCGTGCCTGGGATCCTACAACCAGTTTGTTTTTTCCTGCTTCACGGATCCAATGGATGTTATCGCGCATCTGCATTTCGGTTTCCTTCGGAGAGGTCGAAGCAATTTCCTCAAGTACCGATGCTGCTATTTTATCTGAAACTGCCAGATCATCAGGGTTGCCTGAGGTGCAAACCCATCGGAACGGTCCGAAGCCATAATCAAAAAATAAAGGCCCCATGATATCCTGAACATACGACGGGTATATAAACGTCCCGTCCTGCTTCATGACATCAGCGCCGGCACGGGATGCTTCAAGGAGGAAGGCGTTGCCATAATCCCAGAAATACATTCCGTTGTCGGCCATGATGTTAATGGCAGCTACCTGGCGGCGCAGGGATTCCTGCACAGCCATTTTAAATTTACCCGGATCCTCCACCATCATCGCATTCGACTCCTCCAGTGTGAGCCCCGCAGGATAATAACCCCCGGCCCAGGGATTGTGCAATGATGTTTGATCAGAACCCAGTTCAATCTGAAGTTTTTGAGCAGCGAAATGCTCCCAGAGGTCAACCACATTTCCCTGGTAGGCAAGAGACACCGGCTCCCTGTTGCAAACCGCCTGCATCATCCTGCGAACAAGTTCATCCAGGTCGGTGAATACTTCGTCAACCCAACCCTGCTCATGCCGTTTTTTAACAACCTTCGGATTAATCTCGGCAACCACCGCAATGGCTCCGGCAATCACAGCGGCCTTGGCCTGGGCTCCCGACATGCCGCCCAATCCCGAGGTAATGAACACGGTACCTCCAATGGTGTCGGAGGAGACTTTCCGGGCAGCATTGAGAATGGTGATGGTGGTGCCATGAACGATTCCCTGCGGACCGATGTACATGTATGATCCGGCAGTCATCTGTCCGTACTGGGTAACTCCAAGCGCATTGAACCGCTCCCAGTCATCCGGCTTGGAGTAGTTGGGAACCATCATGCCATTGGTTACAACAACCCTTGGTGCATCCCGGTGTGATGGGAAAAGACCCATCGGATGACCCGAATACATGGCCAGGGTCTGTTCGTCAGTCATGTTGCCCAGGTACTTCATGGTAAGAAGATATTGTGCCCAGTTCTGGAACACAGCCCCATTACCACCATATGTGATGAGTTCATGCGGATGCTGGGCTACCGCAGGATCCAGGTTGTTCTGGATCATCAGCATGACAGATGCTGCCTGAAGTGAACGGTGCGGGTACTCAAAAATATTGCGGGCGTGCATGTCATATTGCGGCCGAAACCGGTACATATAGATCCGCCCGTATTTTTTCAACTCCTCAGCAAATTCAGGAGCAAGGATGGCATGATGTTTCGGATCGAAATACCTGAGGGCATTTTTTAATGCGAGCACCTTCTCGGATGGTGTTAGGATATCCCTGCGCACCGGCGCATGATTAATTGAAGAGTCAAATGACTGTATTGCAGGCAATTCCTCCGGAATCCCCTGCAGGATCGTTGTTTTAAATTCGCTTGTCTCCATGAAAAAGAATGTTATCTGACAAAATTAGTAAAAACGTCGTCAATATGGTACAGTGTCACCCTGTAACCTTAAATCCTCTCCTCTACCTTCTTCAGGATATGAAAAAGGAATTCGCGTGCCCTGAAAAGCTGTGCTTTCACGGTGCCGAGCGGAAGATTCATTTCATCGGCAATCTCCTCATACGACCACTCCCTGAAGTACCTTAGCTCAATCATGTTGCGGTAGTGAGGTTTCAGCTTTGCCACCACCTCATGCATGAGCTGAATTTTCTGCTTTTCCATAAACTTCTCCTCAGGGTCGAGACCGGTAAAAGGAATGTTTGAATGGGTCTCCGGGGACTCTCCGTCTTCATCAAAAAAGCTGTCAGAGAAGAGAATACGGTTATTTTTTCGTAAAAAATCGATGGCGTTGTTTGCTGCAATTTTAAAAAGCCAGGTACTGAAGGCAAAATCAGGGGTATATTGGTGAATATTTTTAAACGCTTTGCCGAAAGCTTCAATGGTAAGATCATCTGCATCGGTGGGATTACTGGTCATCTTCAGCATCATGAAATAGAGTGAATCCCGGTATTTGTTGAGTAATTCAGCATAAGCATTCTGATCACCCTGCTCACGTGCCTTCAGGACCAGCTGATAATCCTTTTTGGCTTTTTCGGTAAGATTAGCGCCTATTTCCATCGGGTTGGTTTACGTATCATATTGGACACCAGTATTCCAAAATTGAACATCATCAATAAAAATTCAAATACCGGCAAAAACGGAACAAGGTCCTTTTCGTTTAGCTTCTTCATACAGGCGGCTAATACGATGTACTGGGAAATCAACCGGAGAAGGAAAATTCCCAGCACAGGGATTGGCGACCAGTTGCAGGCAAGGAGAAGTATAAAAAGCCCGTAAAAGGCTGCCATGCTGAAGGCATAGAGCCCCAGAAGCAATTTGTGTCTGAACTTATACAGGTGGCTTGTTGACAGATGCCTTTTTTTCTGGGTAATCCACTTGCCCAGTGAATCTTTTGGGTCTGAGAAAGTATAACTTCCCGGCTGAACCATGATGGCTGTGTTGGTACGGTTGGCCACCCTGTTGATGAAAAGGTCATCATCGCCCGACCTGATACGGTAATGTGAAATAAAACCCTGGTTTTTATAAAATACCTGTTTCAGATAGGACAGATTGCGGCCGACTCCCATATAGGGAATCCCTGCCAGTGCATAACCAAGGTATTGAGTGGCAATATGGGCTGTATCAAACCGAATGAGTTTATTAAGGATTCCCGGATTCCTGTAATACGGACTGTATCCGAGCACAACCTCCGTTTTAGGGGTGAAGGCAGATTGCATCTGCCGGATCCACTCTTTTGACGCAGGTCTGCAATCGGCATCGGTAAGCAGCACCTGGTCATATTTTGCCGATTTGATTCCAATGGAGAGCGGGAATTTCTTCCCGGAGAAAAAATTCAGATCCTCCCTGATATAAATCGTTGTAAGATGCGGATACTTTTCCTCAAGCTGGGTAAGAAGATAACGGGTATCATCATCACTGGAGTGGTTTACAACCAGGACTTCATAAACGGGATAGTCCTGTTCAAGGATCAGCGGCAGGGTCTCTTTAAGATGACGGTATTCATTATGGGCACATATAACCACTGTAACACCTGTAAGCTTTGACGTGGGCTCGGGATGCCTGTAACGTCCAAGTCTCCAGAAAATTAACCAGTAAAAAATCTGCTGTACAAGGAATACAAAGGCAAATGAGCCTAACAAGATGAATGGGAATAATTGCCTATTAAACAGATAATCAATCATTAAGAAAATTTATGTTATTCTGCCACAAAGTTATTAATTCTCCCATATTAAAAACCGGTTTTGAAAATAAATTGGCGGTATAGTTAACAGGAAGAACCCTTACCTTTGCCGAAATTTTCCAAAACCTGCTCCTTGAGATTCGAAATATCACATCACGATAAAAGTACTTCCGCACGTGCCGGAAAACTCACCACTGACCATGGTGCGATGGAATCCCCTTTTTTCATGCCGGTAGGCACTGCGGGGACTATCAAAGCGCTTCATGTCAAGGATCTTCGCGAAGAGGTAAAAGCGCAGATCATGCTTTCAAACACCTACCATTTATACCTGAGGCCAGGTGCCGATATCGTCTCTGCAGCCGGCGGACTTCATAAATTCAACGGATGGGATAAACCGATTCTTACCGACAGCGGCGGGTACCAGATATATTCACTGGGTGATATCAGGAAATTCACCGACGACGGGGTAATCTTTCAATCACATATTGATGGCTCAAAACACATTTTTACACCGGAAAAAGCCATCGATGTTCAACGTCACCTCGGTGCCGACATCATCATGGCGTTTGACGAGTGTACCCCTTACCCCTGCGATGAAGCCTACGCCAAAAAATCGATGAAGAGAACACACTACTGGCTGACCCGGTGTGTTACCCATTTTGCAGCAACAGAATGTCCTCATGGATATTCACAAAGTCTTTTCCCCATCGTTCAGGGCAGCGTATTTCCTGAACTTCGCGCGGAATCAGCCAGGTTTATCTCCGACCAGGATGCGCCGGGCAATGCCATTGGCGGACTTTCAGTTGGCGAACCGGCAGGCATGATGTATGACATGACAGGGCTCGTATGCGGGATACTGCCACCTGACAAACCCCGGTATCTCATGGGAGTCGGAACACCTGCCAACATCCTTGAAAGCATCGCACTCGGGGTTGACATGTTTGACTGTGTGATGCCCACCCGAAATGGCCGCAATGGAATGCTCTTCACGAGAAACGGGATCATCAACATTAAAAATGAAAAGTGGAAAAGTGATTTCTCCCCCCTCGAGCAGGATGGTGAAGTATTCGCCGACCTGCAGTACAATAAAGCATTTCTGAGGCATCTGTTCATCTCAAAAGAGATCACCGGTGCCATGATCGCCACCGTGCATAATCTCGGATTTTACATCTGGCTGATGAAAGAGGCAAGAAACCAGATCATTCTTGGGACATTTGCTGCATGGAAGGAGAAAATGGTTAAACAACTGATGCAAAGGCTTTGAAAATCTGATGAGGACGATTGACATCTATATCATTAAAAAATTCCTGGGGACTTTTTTCTTCACCCTGGTGTTGCTGATATTTATTGTCATTGTGTTCGACATTTCGGAAAAAATCGATGATTTCCTGCATCGTGACGCCCCGATGAAAGCGATCATCTTTGATTATTACCTCAACTTTGTTCCCTATTTCATCAACCTCTTCAGCTACCTTTTAACCTTTATTGCCGTTATATTCTTCACTTCCCGCATGGCATCGGATTCTGAGATCATTGCAATCCTGAGCAGCGGGATCAGCTTCCGCCGGATGTTGTTCCCCTACTTTCTTTCGGCATTTGCGCTGGGTTTACTCTCCTTCCTTCTTGCGAACTTTATCATTCCTTATACGAACAGGAGCATGTTCGAATTCGAAAAAAAGTACATCAACGATCCCAGGAATTTCAGCGACATGAATGTACACAAACAGATCAGTCCCGGTACGTTTATTTACCTTGAAAATTTCAACATGCAAACAAATTCCGGATCGAAATTTACCCTGGAAAAATTCAACGACCGGAATTTGATCTTTAAAATAAGGGCGGAGCGAATCGAATGGGACAGCCTCCGGAAGCGTTGGAAAATTGCAAATTATTATTCCAGAAGGATGGATGGTTTGAACGAGTCCATCATCAAAGGGATAAAACTGGACACCATTCTGCCTTTCAAACCCAAGGACTTCACTGAAAATGTTGAGGAGGTTAAAGTCATGAATTATTTCGAGTTGCGGGACCACATTAAGATGAAGGAGTTACGCGGGGATCCCGATCTCATCAAATTCAAAGTAAAAAAATATGAACGGATCGCATATCCGTTCGCTACCATCATTCTCACGCTGATCGGTGTCTCTGTTTCCTGCAGAAAAGTGCGGGGAGGAATTGGATTCCATCTTGGGTTCGGACTGGCCCTGACCTTCCTCTATATCTTATTCATGCAAATATTTACGGTGTTCGCCACCTTTGGCGACCTGCCTCCGCTTATTGCTGTTTGGACTCCCAATGTTATCTTTGGATTTATCGCGATCTTCCTCTACAGGATTGCACCGAAATAAGTAGCAGCAGTATGTGCCGGTGAAATTGTAAAATGCGGGTCTTCAGCAAATAAACCATAGACTGTAGAGCCACTCCCACTCATAGAGGCATAAATAGCCCCGGCATCGTATAATTGCTGCTTTATTTTTCCAATGACCGGGAATTTCGAATTCACCGGTATTTCAAAATCATTTACCAGCATGCTTTTCCACAGATCGGCAGGAAACCCGACAACCTCACGGATAGTGTGTTTTGGGGTTTCGGGCACCACCTCCCGGTAGGCATCGGATGTAGCCACATGAACCGCAGGAATCACAAGAACAAGGAACAGGCCTGACAGGTCAATTGCAGTCTGCTCAAACATGTCACCCTTTTCAAAAGCAAAGACTGGCTTATCATCGATAAAAAAAGCACAATCACTCCCCAGCATCCTTGCATAATCCTTCAGCTTTTCATTCTCCATGCCAAGATCAAAGAGTTCATTCAACATCTTTATCGCAAAAGCACCATCCGAAGATCCTCCACCCAGTCCGCTTCCCACGGGAATTACCTTATGCAGGTGCATTTTCACCTGGGGCAATCCAAAATCAGCCTGTAACAACCTGAAAGCCCTGACACAAAGATTATCTTCTGAGACCCCCGGAATGACTAATCCAGTTGATTGAAACATGAATTCGCCGTCGGATGCAGGTATAATTTCAAGCGCATCTTTGAATGGAACCGGATACATGATCGTCTCAATATCGTGAAATCCGTCAGGTCGTTTGGAAAGGATGCTGAGTCCAAGGTTAATTTTACAATTTGGAAATTGAATCATGGGGCAAAAATAAGACTAATTTTCGTCAGGGAACCTGACAGGTTTTGAAAAGGCCGGATTGGTGACAAAGGAGCTGTCGGTAAGGGTCATCAGGAAGGATTTCAGGTCGGCAAGCTGAAGTGGTGTCAGCCGGATGCCATGGGTCGTAATATGATGCATGAGCGGACTGATGGTCGGGGACCAAACAAGGTTTGCGTTGTAAAAACCGAGTACCTCGTCGATGGTCTTAAACCGCCCGTCGTGCATATAGGGCGCGGTATAGGCGATATTTCGCAAGGTTGGCGCTTTATAGGAGCCAACATCATTCAAATTCCCGGTGACAGAATACCTGTCGGCCGGATCTTCAAACAAGGAATCTTTTCCATTGTTATAAAAAAGGTTCGTGGTAAAAAGAGGATTTCCTTCACTCCCGTGGCAATGAAAACAGTCTCCGCCCTGCTCTGTCATGAAGAGTACGTATCCGCTGCGCTCAGAAGATGTTAATTGCTCCCGGCCCTGCATAAACCGATCGAATTTTGAATTTGCCGAAATGAGGGTGCGTATAAACTGGGCAATGGCCCTGCCAATATTTTTCATGGTGACCCTGTCGGATCCGAAGGCTTTCTTAAAAAGCCCCGGATATCCGTTGATCGATTGAAATAATGCGACAACCCTGGCAGTGTCTCCATTTATTTCGTGCCTTGCAACAACCGCCATCCAGGCCATGTCCTCAAGATTGCGCATGGATGGTGAAGGATTATCAGCTGACACCTTGCCATTCCACAGGAACCCGTGATTGGTCCAGGCCAGGTTGATCATGGGCAGCATGTAATGCGGGGTCAGCACACTGGTGAGCCCAAACGGGTGCCCACCCTGGAATTTCGGATGGTCAATTCCACATTCAAACGACCGGGATTGAAGATGGCAGGTGAAACAACTCATCAGCGAATCGGGATCGGTGCGTCCTGACAATCTTCCGTCATAGAAAAGATATCGTCCAAGTTCAACACCTTCAACCGTCATCGGGTTATCGGCAGGCAGATTAAGCATGGTCGGGAAAAAGGGTGGAATTTCGATCTTGTAAGGCGTCGGCTTATTGACAGGTGTGTAAACCTGATCTTTCTGACAAGATGTGACAGAAAGGCTTAAAATTACCGCAACACAAAACCGAAAACTCATAACAACCTCCAGTCTATCTCTTCAACACCCTGTTGTCTGAGCAAATCGTTTGCCTGTGAAAAATGACGACAGCCAAAAAAACCACGATGGGCCGACAAAGGTGATGGATGTACGGCTGTTAGTATGAAATGTCGCGAAGTGTCAATCAACGCCTTCTTGGCAATGGCATAGTTGCCCCATAAAATAAACACAAGCCCCTTACGCTGTTGAGACAGATGCGAAATTGCAGCATCGGTGAAAGTTTCCCATCCGCGATTCTGGTGTGAACCCGCCTGGTTTTCGCGCACAGTCAGTGTTGCGTTAAGCAACAGTACTCCCTGTCCGGCCCAGCTGGTAAGATTCCCGTGCACAGGGTCTGGAATGCCTATATCGGTATTTAATTCCTTGATGATATTGACCAGGGAAGGCGGTTTTTGAACACCATCAGGAACAGAAAAACAGAGGCCATGGGCTTGTCCGAACCCATGGTATGGGTCCTGCCCTAACAAAACTACCTTAACCTTATCAAAGGGAGCATGATTGAACGCATTAAATATCAACTGACCAGGAGGGAATACACGATATTTTTTCTTTTCCTCCAGCAGAAATAGCTTTAGCTGACCAAAGTAATCCTTGTCAAATTCATCATTCAGCGCTTGTTTCCAACTTGTTTCGATTACAGGTTCAACTTTCACCATCCTTTATTAACTTTCTATCGTTGATAACTTTATACAATAATTGTTAAAAAACATTGTTCTTGTTCTTAATAGCAGTACCTTTGCGCATCTAATTAAACGAAAATCAGGGGTGAACATCATGAAAAAAATCCTATTTGTTATATTGGCTACCGTTGTCGTTGGAATTGTTTCTTCCTGCACTTCAAACACACATTGTGCAGCATACGGTGAGAAGCAAAGATACCAAATGGAACGACGTTAAAGAACTTTTCCATTTTATTTTTTTGCGATAATGGGAAGCTTTGGCTTCCCATTTCTTTTGTACCTTTGTTCCTTCCAGTAGTAATTTTTGATGAGACAAATCATTTTCACACTATCGTTGCTTGTTTTTACGGCAGGTGGATATTATGCCCGGGGGCAATATGAGGCTCCTCCCGATTCGACACCTGAAAATGTTTTGCTTGAAAAGCAGTGGAGCCTTGGCGCAATGCTGCACACGAATGGATGGGGGATTAAACTCCGCAGGGGGCACAACGTTACCGCACTGAGGCAATTCCAATGGGAAATCGAATTTTCCACCTACAAATCATCCAAAGAATTACGAACAATCAACCCCTATTTTTCCGATTCCCGCTCCTATTTCTATGGGAAGCTTAACTATGTCTGGTTTCTTAGGGGCGGTGTCGGACAACAGCAAATCCTCAACCGCAAACCATACTGGGGAGGCGTTCAACTCAGCTGGATCTACTATGGTGGATTCTCCCTTGGCATTACCAAGCCGGTTTACCTGTATATTATTCATCTCAGCCCCGGATATAACGACTATGAAGTAAGGGAAGAAAAGTACAACCCCGACATCCATTATCTTGATAACATCTATGGAAGGGGTTCATTCCTGGCCGGATTCTCAAAAATCGGGCTGCATCCGGGGGTTTATGTTAAAACCGGGCTGGATTTCGAATTTGGGGTAAAAAACCGGCAAATCAGCTCCCTCGAAGTTGGCGGAATTTTCGACTACTCCCCGATTCCGGCGGCCATTATGGCGTACAATCCCAAACAGAGTTTCTTCCTGACGCTTTATGTGAGCGTGATGTTTGGGAAGAGATACAATAACTAGTTACAGGCGGACAGGCGGAAATTTGCCCTTTGCATATTAACTCTGGCTACACCCTGTGTTAATAGATACAGCCCTTTCAGGGCAGACCTCCATCATGTTGCTGCTGGCACGTGCCCGATCCGACAAACCAGCATGCAAGCCCTTACCTGGCGATGAGCAACAATCCTGTTTCATTTGTTGATCCGGATGGACTTACCGACATGAATCATTCTGATGGCCCGCGCTGGGGCAGAAGATGGCCGAAATAAACCGGGAATTGTTAAAATGTTGTAAATTCCGCTATTCTTTGTGTAAAAATCCTACCTTTGTTATATGGGTTCAAAGGAACAAATATTTTTAGACCGTATAATTGGCGTTGTTAATCGAACGGCACCTGATGCTGAGTTGTATTTATATGGTTCAAGGGCAAGACAGAATGCTGAAAAATTTTCTGATTGGGATTTGTTGATATTGCTGAATGCAAAGAAGGTCTCCTTTGGTTTTGAGACAAAATTCATGGATGAATTCTATGATCTTGAAGTTGAAACAGGAGAGATTATTTCGCCTCTGATTTATACCAAGTCGGATTGGGATGAGAATCATTCAATTACTCCATTATTTGAAAATATTCAAAGAGAAGGGATCAGAATTAAATGAAAGGGACTAAGAAGAAGTGGCGTAATATGCTATCTGTCATACAAGATATAATCAATTACCCCGTGAAAAAATCCAGTAACCTTCCCGTTCCGATTCTCTACCAAAAGTCTTCCTGATTCATCCACTCCCTTGATTTTTCCTTCAATCTGGTGTCCTTCAAAAATGTATGATCTCCACTGACCGTACCCCAGGAGATTCTGATCAAATTCAAGATCAGGTCCGCCTGTATCTTTCTGACAAAGTGCGGTATAGCGCATATTCAAACAATGGCATAATGACAGCAATGCATCTTTCAGCACAAGTTCCTGCATGCCCAATTGAACCAGCGATACCGGGTTTGGAATCTCAGAAGAGAAGCAGGTCTGATTGATATTCAGCCCAATCCCAACAAAGGAAGTTCCGAGCCTGCTCCCCATGATTCTGTTTTCGATCAATATTCCACCCAGTTTGCGGTTGTCCGCATAAATGTCGTTCGGCCATTTTATCTGCAGTGAATGGGGTAACAGGGAATGCACAAAATCAAGCACCCCCAGGGCAATACTTTTATTTAACTGAAACTGGCGGTCGGGCGCCAGGAACACTGGCTTGAGTACCACCGTGAAGGTGAGGTTCTTTCCCGCTTCACTGAGCCATTGACGATCGTGCTGTCCGCGACCTGCAAACTGGTCATGGGCCCAGATGACCGTCCCATCTTTAAATTCAGCGGATGCAGCGTAGGCATTGGTTGAATCAACACTGGCCAACTCGATGATTGTATTCCCGATCATATACAGATGATGTTGTTAAAAACATTGTGTAAATTGATTGAGCACAATTGTACCAGTCAACTTATGGTACCTCAATCGGTAAGTTAATGACCCCGCCCCAACCCTCCCCTTGAAGGGGAGGGGGAACCCTGTGCCAGCCACAAGAGATATCCTCATTGTGAAACTGGAAGTATCATTCATTCGTCAATGAAATCGTTTGAAATCCTCGACAAACGTACTCCCTCCCCTTCAAGGGGAGGGCGGGGGAAGGGTCATTTAGATTCAAAGGTCCATCAAATATTATCTACTGGTATGATTCCGCTCAATCAATTTGTGTAAAGATAAAAAAAAGAAGAATAGAGATTTGTCACAGCGGGAATATCTCTTGTTATTATTAAAACAGTATGTAAAGACAATCATTGCAATACATATATTTGCGTATAATAATCTGCCTTATAAAACGGTCAGAAGAAACATGAACAACATGAAAAAACAACTTCTCCTTTTACTGGCCATTTGCCTGTTTAACAATCTGTTAGCCGCTGATTTGGTGTTAATTAAAACCCCCTCTTACCAGGATTTGAAAAATCTTTCGCTGATGGACCAGGTTACGCTGAACTATCTGGGCAATGGTTTTGTAATTGCAACGAAAAATGGTGAATTAAAAGAGGATTTTATCCTGCTGGAAGAAAATTCGTGGACAAAAAATCACAGCTATCTCCTGGTCTTCGCCGATGAGGAATCCAACGCCATTTATCGGCAGGAAATAGGAAACACGGCCCTTATTCTCTATCACACGAAGGAATTCATTATTGTAAAATCAGCCGATGCGAACCTCCCTGAAATTGTTCCGCCGGTTGATGGAAGCATGGTGAGAATATGGAAAGATGAAGCCTCTTTGCCGTCCGGCTTTCCCGGAGGGGCAAAAGCCCCGCTCCTCCCCGATCCATTTATCGTGGCCCGGATGGCCGAGGTGGACACAGCCATTATTCATGTCAATTTACAGCATTTACAAGATTTTGGAACAAGGCGGTGCATAAAACCGGAGGGTGTTCTGGCCCAGAACTGGATCAAACTAAAGTTTGAGAGTTATGGCCTTAGCACCGAACTCTTTGATTTCACCATGCCGCAGGGCAGTTCAAGCGACAATGTCATTGCTACAAAACCCGGAACCCTCTATCCCAATGAATATGTGATCATTGGAGGCCATTATGATTCTTACACCGGAGGTACTGTGGAGCCCGGAGCCGATGACAACGCATCAGGGACCTGCGGTGTCATGGAAGTTGCACGGATATTGAGTCAGTACTCGTTCGACAGAACGATCATTTTCTGCGCATTTTCAGGCGAGGAGTATGGCCTTTATGGCAGCGAAGCCTATGCCGCCTGGTGTGATGCACAAAATATGAACATCCTGGGTTATATGAACATGGACATGATCGGTTACCTTACCCCCGGCGACCCTGTTCATACCGACATTATTGCACCAGCGTCGGCACAGTCACTGGTAGATTTCTACACAGGTGTTGTCAACCTCTACCTGCCTGCATTCATAACCGGCCCCGGTGCCCTCTCGGGTGGCGACAGTGACCATACTTCATTCAACAATCATGGTTTCATGGGTATTTTTCCCTTCGAAGACAGTCAAAGTTACAGCCCTTATATCCATACAAGCAATGATGTGATCGGACCGAGTGTCAATAACTTCACACAGGTCGGCATATTCACCAAAGCCATGGTGGCGGCAACCATCAGCCTGGCCAATATGATCACACCCGAACTGGTTGAGGTTAGTGGTGTGGTCACGGATGCCGGTACCGGTTTGCCTCTTGCAAACGCCACGGTGCAGGTTATGAACACCTCATTATTACCAGTAACAACAAATAGCTCAGGCGCATATACCATCAGCAGCGTTCAGGAAGGAGCACGCACTTTCAGGGTCAGCAAACAAGGTTACGCCACAACGCTACAGCAGTTGATGGTTTCAAGTGTGAACAATGTCTTCAACTTCCAGCTGCAGCAAAGTACCGCCTGGAGCTTTGAAACAGGCGCCTTTGAGCCCCAGTGGACCTTCAGCGGCAACCTGCCCTGGCTGATTACAACAGAATTGCCATACGATGGACTGTTTTGTTCACAGTCGGGCGCTATCGCCGATAACCAAACTTCCTCCATGAGCATCGAACTCTATCTGACATCGGCAGGAACGGTTTCATTCTTCAGGAAAGTATCATCTGAAGCAGGTTACGATTATCTGACTTTCTATATCGACAATATCCAGCAGGGACAATGGGCGGGAACCCTCGCATGGGAAGAGGTGAGTTTCAACGTAAATGCCGGACTACACACCTTCAAATGGACCTACGCCAAGGATGCCAACACCATTGGCGGAAGCGACCGGGCATGGGTGGACTATATCAGCTTTCCTCCCTATTCCGCCATTCCGGATCCTCCCGATATCGCTGTTACACCAGCACAGTTTACCAAAACAATTACCCTGGCTTGTGCAACATCCGATTTAATGCTGCTGGAAAACCTTGGCGAAATGCCCCTCAATTATACCGCTGAAGCAATTTACAGCGCGGGAGGTGGCTCACCAGCTTCCGTTTTCCCGCTCAACGCCAGCTATAATACCGGCTCCACCACTGCATCGGCAAAAACTCAAACGAGCCTCGTCAAAGGTTACCCAACCACTGAAGCTGGATGGATGAAGTTCGACATCAGCTCAATACCTGACGGTGCGACCATCAACTCCGTGGAGTTTCATGGCTATGTGAATGCTGCCAACTATCCCTACTGGAACATCAACCCGGTGACAAACGACCCGTTAACAGCCTCTACATCTGTGTTGTACAACGATATCATCGCTGAATCTGCTGCCGGGTATTACCTTTACCGGAGCGAGGCAAGCACCTATTCCACCGGATGGAAGGTTCACACACTCGCAGGGAATGTCAATGCTAACCTCCAGGCTGCCCTCGCCCAAAACTGGTTTGCCATCGGCATCATGGACCGCGACAACAGTGCATCCTACTACATCGGATTCGATGGATGGAGCCAGACAAACAAGCCATACCTGGTGGTAAGCTACACCTACGCTCCACCCTATTCCTGGCTGACGGTGAATGGTTTAACCACCACTTCAGGCACGATCCAACCCGCAGGGAACCTGCAGATCACAGCAGGGTTTACCGCGGGAACACTGGCAGTGGGAAGTTACACCGGCAATATCAAGGTCACCTCCAACGACCCCGATGAAGCAACGGTTCTGGTGCCCTGCACCCTCAATATTGTCACCGGTACCACCCTGAACCTTACCGTTCTGCTCGAAGGACTCTACACGGGGGCCTCCATGCGAAAAGCACAGGATGCATCGGGCAATCACTTCCCGGGTAATACCGCCGACCAGGTAATCGTGGAGTTGCACAATGCCGCCAATTACAATAACATTGTGTATTCCATTGCAAATGTTGACCTGAGTACCACCGGAACAGCCTCCGTCATCATTCCTGAGGCTTTCAACGCCGCATATTACATCACCATCAGGCACCGCAACAGCATCGAAACTACCACGGCCGCCCCGGTGTCGATGAACGGAGGCACGGTTTATTATAACTTCACCACCGCGGCAAACAAAGCTTATGGTTCGAATATGGCAGGAATCGGCGGGGTCTTCATGATCTACGCCGGGGATAACAACCAGGATGGTGCCTCTGATGCCCTCGATCTGATCCCTGTCGGCAATGCCAGCGCGGCCGGGCTAACAGGCTATACCGTTGCCGACCTCAACGGGGATGGCATCGTAAACAACACAGACCTGATGCTGTTACAGAACAACGCATCCTCCTTCATCCGCAAAAGAACACCATGAGCCCGATTGTCATGTATCAAAAGAAAAAATGATGAAAAATATATTCAACATGAACAAAGCAATACTTCTGCTGTCGTGGATCATGACCTGTACATGCCTTCTGAAGGCCCAGGTTCCTTCATATCAGTGTTCCCTGACAAATGACTCCCTGCTTAATGCAACGGTTTATGAATTTGACATCTATCTGAATAATACCAGTGCAACCACCTTTGAACTCGGGAATTTTCAGGCGGGAATCGTCTTAAACTCCGTGATTCTCAACGGAGGGACGCTGAACGCAGAGATACTGCCGGGCAGTTCCGAGTTAAATTCCAACCAACAACCTGCTGCAGTTGTATTTTCCGCATCGGATAACTGTCTGAAAATCGCCCCGAAATCACCACCTTCATTTAACGGAGGTACGCTGATCCCTTCTGGCGGTGCAGGATCAAGGATTTGCCGGCTGCGGCTCACCAACACCTTGCCTTTTGGCCCTGCAAAACCAAACCTGGCCTTTAATTTCTCTGTATTCCCATACAATACCGTGGTCAGTGCGTTTGACAGAACCACACAACTCAATGTGAACATCACCCTTGCTGCCAGTCACCTGGTTGCCGGTCTGAACAATCCGTTGATGAATGTCCCGGTTGCAGCATATGCCGTTTCCGGTTCAGGAGCCTACTGCCAGGGATCGCCTGGAATTGCGGTATCGCTGTCCAATTCTGAGTCAGAGATCCGTTACCAGTTGAAAAAGAACGGTTCCGGTGATGGCGGCGAAGTGACCGGTACGGGAAATCCTCTGACCTGGCCCGACCGCACCGCCGGGTTCTATATCGTAACCGCCAGGCGGGCCGGCACCTACCTGACCAACATCATGTCGGGCGATGCAACGATCACTGCTGATGATCCGACCCTCGGAGGAAGCATAACCGGAGGAACAACCATCTTCCTGGGAAGTTCAACCGACACCCTGCGTATCGAGGACCAATTTGGAACGATCCTCAGCTGGCAGAAGCAGGTTGACGGGAGCGGGTTCACTGACATCCCTGCCACCATCGGACTAACAAGTTACCAGGAGATGCCGGCATCCCCGGGTGTGTGGGAATACAGGGCCACCGTTAAAAACGGCAGTTGTCAGCAGGAATATGCCGTTCCTGCGATTGTCGTTGTCTCCGCTGTGCCATTGACCCGTTCATGGACCGGCACGATTGACGAGAAATGGAACAAGGCCGGGAACTGGAGCCCCACCGGGGTGCCCGGCATGTCCGATGATGTCATCATCCCGGCAACTGCTGCAAACATGCCGGTGGTGCGGGTTCAGGGATTGTACTGCAACGAGGTACTTGTCAAGTCGGGTGCATCTCTTACAATCATTCCAGGCATCGTTCTGACTGTGAATGGCAGCATCATTCTTGAATAAACAGGCAGGATGTGATGAAACGGATTAGTATGCATTATTGTGTTTTTACTCAGATATTTTTTATGAACAAAATCTTCTTTCTTTTTCTTGGTTTATTTTGGTTTTGTAATGCCCAGGCTCAGGACCGGTTTGTAGCAAGAATTGCCAATCCCAAACCCAGTGACCTTATTGAATTTTTAAAGGCCGGATACGACATTGCCTCTTTTTCTCCAAAAAATCACATTGACCTTGTTGTTGATCAGCAGATTTTTCAGGAGCTGAAGGCCAAAGGGTACACCCCGACCATTACCCAAACAGACGAACAAATGAGGGAAAACATGGTTGCAGGCAGGGCGCTGGCAGGTTACCGGACCTATTCCGACCTTTATTCGGAACTGCTTAGCATCCAGACAGCTCATCCGGATATTTGCAAACTGTATGATGTGGGTGAAAGCCGTGGCAAAGAATATGCCGGCAGTGCCTATAACAACTATAAACATGAGATTTGGGCAATGAAAATATCCGACAATGTTGCATCAGAAGAGGATGAGCCATCGATCTTCTATATGGCCGAGCACCATGCACGGGAACCCATCAGCCTGGAAGTGGCCATGTACATCCTTAACCATATCGTTGCAAATTACGGCACCGACCCGTCAATCACCAACAGTGTAAATAACAAACAGATATGGTTCATGCCCCTGGTTAATCCCAACGGACATAAAATTGTTACCGATGAGGCAGACCTCTGGTGGAGAAAAAATATCCGGGATAACAACGGGAACAGCACCATCGATGCCGGGACAGCCGACGGGGTGGACATCAACCGGAATTATGGATGGGAATGGGGAGGTGCAGGCACTTCAAGTGATCCTAACGACATTACCTATTCAGGACCAACAGGCTTTTCTGAACCGGAAACTGTTGCGATGAAGAATATCCTGGATCAGCATCATTTTGTTGCCGGCATCACCTATCACAGTTACAGCGAACTTGTTCTCTTTCCATACGGATATACAACCGGGGCTTTTGCACCGGATCATAACAGCCTCCAGGCATTGGCTGTGAGCATGGCCAGTACCATTCCTGCTGCCGGAGGTGGTTTTTATACACCTGATAAATCTTCAGGGCTCTATCCTGCGTCTGGGACTACCGACGATTATGCATACGGTCAGCATGGCATTTTTTCCTTCACAATCGAATTAGGAACCCAGTTCATACCTCCTTCTACCCAGATTCAATCTATTTGTTCCGACAATCTGCAGGCAGCGCTTATCCTGCTAAACCGGGTGGACCAGTCCACTTTGACGGGTATCGTTAAAGATGTAAACACACTCCTTCCAATCGAAGCACAAGTTTATATCGAGGGAGTTGATAACACAGGCGCATTTCGTGAACCATACAGGTCGGATGTCAGCTTTGGCAGGTATTACCGCTTGTTGCCGGTTGGCAACTACACCATCACATATTCCAGGTATGGATACATTCCCCAAACCTTCACCAATGTAAACATCAATACCCTGGGACAAACAATCCTCAATGTCAACCTGCTGCCTGCCCAATCAGTGACAGTTACAGGGACAGTAACCGACGTGGCCACGAGCCTGCCGCTACAGAATGCCACCATCACATTATTAAACACACCTGTAGCTGCAGTAACCACCAATGCTTCCGGCATTTATACCTTCAATAATATCATGGAAGGCACCTATGATTTCAGGATAAGTAAACCCGGTTATTCAACAATCATCCAGCAGAAAGTTGTATCCCCGGCGAATTTTGTCTTCAACTTCCAGCTGCAGCAAAGTACCGCCTGGAGCTTTGAAACAGGCGCTTTTGAGCCTCAGTGGACGTTTAGCGGCAACCTGCCGTGGCTGATTACCACGGAAACACCTTATGACGGCCTCTACTGCGCGCGGTCCGGGGCTATTGCCGACAACCAGACCTCCACGATGAGTGTTGAACTATACCTCACTTCAGCCGGAACGGTCTCATTCTTCAGGAAAGTATCCTCCGAGGCAGGCTACGATTACCTTACGTTCTATATCGACAATATCCAGCAGGGACAATGGGCCGGAACCCTCGCATGGCAAGAGGTGAGTTTCAGCGTAACTGCCGGCCTTCACACCTTCAAATGGACCTATGCCAAGGACGCCAACTCCATTGGCGGCAGCGACCGGGCATGGGTGGATTACATCAGTTTCCCGCCATACTCCGGCATACCTGACCCTGCCGATATCGCGGTTACACCTGCACAGTTTACAAAAACAGTTACCCTGGCGGGGGCAACATCTGACATGCTTCTTCTTGAAAATCTTGGTGAAATGCCCCTCAATTATACCGCTGAAGCAATTTACACCGAGGGAGGTGGCTCACCGGCCTCCGTTTTCCCGCTCAACGCCGGCTACAACACCGGATCCACAACTGCAGCAGCAAAAACACAAACCAGTCTTGTCAAAGGCTACCCTACCACCGAAGCAGGATGGATGAAGTTCGACATCAGCTCAATACCCGATGGAGCCACCATCAACTCCGTGGAATTTCACGGCTATGTGAATGCTGCCAGCTATCCCTACTGGAACATCAACCCGGTGACCAACGATCCGTTAACAGCTTCCTCCACTGTGTTGTACAACGATATCATCGCCGAATCCGCCTCCGGTTATTACCTCTACAGGAGCGAAATAAGTACCTATTCCACCGGATGGAAGGTTCACATACTGGGTGGAAATGCCAATGCCAACCTCCAGGCTGCCCTTACCCAAAACTGGTTTGCCATCGGCATCATGGACCGCGACAACAGTGCATCCTACTATATCGGATTCGACGGATGGAGCCAGACAAACAAGCCATACCTGGTGGTAAGTTATACCTACACGCCGCCCTATTCCTGGCTCACAGTGAATGGTTCGTCAACCACGTCAGGCACGATCCAGCCGGGAGCGAACCAGCAAATCACCGCTGGATTCAACGCAGGAGCCCTGGCAGTGGGGAGTTATACCGGCAATATCAAAGTCACCTCCAACGACCCCGATGAGGCAACGGTTCTGGTGCCATGCACCCTCAACATTGTCACCGGCACCACCCTGAACCTTACCGTTCTGCCGGAGGGTCTCTACAATGGTACCGCCCTGCGAAAAGCACAGGATGCTTCAGGCAATCACTTCCCGGGCAATACGGCCGACCAGGTGATCGTGGAGCTGCATGATGCCGCCAGTTACAGCAACATTGTGTATTCCATTGCCAACGTCGACCTGAGTATCTCCGGAACAGCTTCGGTCATCATTCCCGTGGCTTACAACGCCTCATATTACGTTACCGTCAGACACCGCAACAGCATCGAAACCACCACGGCCGCACCGGTTACAATGAACGGAGGCACGGTTACCTACAACTTCACCACTGCGGCAAACAAGGCGTATGGTTCGAATATGGCCGGAGTCGGCGGGGTGTATTTGATCTATGCAGGTGATAACAACCAGGACGGCGCATCTGATGCCCTTGACATGATCCAGGTCGGCAATGCCAGCGCTGCCGGGTTAACGGGCTATACTGTCACCGACCTGAACGGGGATGGTATCGTTAACAACACCGACCTGGTGATCTTACAGAACAACGCATCGTCTTTTATCAGGAAAAGAACCCCATGAGCCTGGCCGGTATATGTAAAAAGAAAAAATTATGAAAAATATATGCAACATGAATAAAGCAATACTGCTCCTGTCGTGGATCATGACCTGTACATGCCTTCTGAGGGCCCAGGTTCCGTCATATCAGTGTTCATTGACAAATGACTCCCTGCTTACTGCAACGGTGTATGAATTTGACATCTGTCTGAAAAATACCAGTGCAACCACCTTTGAACTCGGGAATTTTCAGGCGGGAATCGTCTTAAACTCCCTGATCCTCAACGGTGGGTCATTGAACGCAGAGATACTACCGGGTAGTTCTGAGTTAAATTCCAACCAACAACCTGCGGCAGTTGTATTTTCTGCATCGGATAACTGTCTGAAAATCGCCCCGAAATCACCACCTTCTTTTAACGGAGGTACGCTGATCCCATCTGCCGGTGCAGGATCAAGGATCTGCCGGATGCGGCTCACCAACACCATGCCTTTTGGCCCTGCAAAACCAAACCTGGCGTTTAATTTCTCCGTATTCCCCTACAACACCGTGGTCAGCGCTTTTGACAGAACTACCCAAATCAATGTGAACATCACCCTGGCTGCAAGTCACCTGGTGGCCGGTCTGAACAACCCGATGATGAACGTGCCCGTTGCAGCGTATGCCGTTTCAGGTTCAGGTGCCTACTGCCAGGGATCGACAGGGATTCCGGTAATATTAGCTAATTCTGAGTCAGAGATCAGGTACCAGTTGAAAAAGAATGGGACCCATGACGGCGGCGAGGTGACCGGGAGTGGAAATCCTTTGACCTGGCCCGACCGCACTGCCGGGTTCTATATCGTTACCGCCAGAAGGGCCGGCACCTACCTGACCAATATCATGTCGGGCGATGCAACGATCACTGCTGATGACCCGACCCTCGGCGGAAGCATAACCGGAGGAACAACCATCTTCCTGGGAAGTTTAACCGACACGCTGCGACTGGAGAACCAACTCGGAACCATTATCAGCTGGCAGAAACAGGTTGACGGCTACGGGTTCTCTGACATCCCTGCCACTTCCGGACTGACTAGTTACCAGGACATTCCTGCATTGCCGGGTACCTGGGAATACAGGGCCACCGTTAAAAACGGCAGTTGCCAGCAGGAATATGCCGTTCCTGCGATTGTCGTTGTCTCCGCTGTGCCATTGACCCGTTCATGGACCGGCACGATTGACGAGAAATGGAACAAGGCAGGGAACTGGAGCCCCACCGGGGTGCCCGGCATGTCCGATGATGTCATCATCCCCGCATCTGCACCATACATGCCGGTGGTGAAGGTACCAGGCCTGGGTTGTAATAATTTAACTGTACAGGCCGGCTCCTCAATCATCGTTAATCCCGGGGTTATTTTAACAGTCAACGGGAATGCAATACTTGAAGACTGATGCATATACAGAGTTTTAATGATGAGACTTTTTCATAATTGATAAATGTCTCGTACATTTGGTAATTAAAAGATAAAAAAATGGACACAAAAGCAAGAAACGATAATAACTTCTATTATCCTTCAAAAGAGATTCTCCGAAAAGCAAATGTAAAGGAATATGAAACCCGCTATCTTGAGTCAATTAACGATCCATGTGGTTTCTGGGCTGCTGAAGCAAAGAAACTCGACTGGTATAAAAAATGGGACAAAGTTCTCGACGACAGCAAAAAACCTTTTTACAAATGGTTCACCGGGGGTAAAATCAACATTGTTTACAATGCCCTTGACCGGCACCAGCACAATGCAACCCGCAACAAACTGGCGATCATCTGGGAAGGAGAACCCGGTGATGTGCGCACCTTTTCCTA
Source organism: uncultured Bacteroidales bacterium (assembly GCA_903926565.1). Lineage (GTDB taxonomy): Bacteria > Bacteroidota > Bacteroidia > Bacteroidales > FEN-979 > CAIVAT01. Next base: position 7,388 of record CAIYJU010000140.1, on the reverse strand, counting down.
TCATGCCCTGAACCGCGAAGTTTCAAAGTTTGCCAATATTCTCAAGGCCATGGGTGCAAAAAAGGGTGATGTGATCACCATTTACATGCCCCAGATACCAGAACTTGTGATCGCGATGCTTGCCTGTGCCCGCATGGGAGCAGTTCACAGCGTGGTTTACGGCGGTTTCAGCGTGGAAGCCCTGGCCGAGCGGATTCACGATTCCGAAAGCCGGATTCTCATCACGGCCGACGGGGGCTATCGAAGGGGAAAAACAACACAGCTGAAAGCCATCGCAAATGAAGCGATGCAACGATCGGCCACCATCGAAGTCTGTATCACGGTAAAGCGCACCGGAGAAGAGTGTTACATGGAAAATGACCGCGATTTCTGGTATCATGATTTAATGGTAATGCCTCTCGACTGCAAGGATTGTAAAACCGAAGTGATGGATGCGGAAGATCCTTTGTTTATCCTTTACACTTCAGGAACGACAGGGAAACCCAAAGGGCTGGTCCATACACACGGAGGATATGCTGTGTACACGGCAACCACCCATAAATATGTTTTCGATATAAAGCCCGAAGACCGCTGGTGGTGTGCCGCCGACCCGGGGTGGATCACCGGCCACAGTTACATTGTATATGCTCCGCTCATCAATGGTGCAACAATTATGATGTATGAAGGCGCACCCAACCACCCCTATCCAAACAGGTGGTGGCAGATGGTAGAGCGATATGGCATCAACATTCTGTACACCTCTCCGACGGCCATCCGCGGACTGATGCGTTACGGGGCATCCTGGGCCAACCGTCACGACCTGAGTTCCCTGCGCTTGCTGGGTTCTGTTGGTGAACCAATCAACCCGGAGGCCTGGAAATGGTACCACGAAGTAATTGGGAAAGGCAAATGCCCGATCATGGATACCTGGTGGCAAACTGAAACCGGTGGATTCATGATCACACCACTGCCCATCATGCCATTGAAACCCGGCTCCTGTGCAAAACCATTCTTTGGCAACCAGGTAGCCATCGTCGATGACCACGGAATTGATGTCAAACAGGGCGAAGAGGGGAACCTGATTATAAAAAACCCATGGCCAGGCATGGCCCGCACAATCCTTCACGATCCTGATCGCTATGTGGAGAAATACTGGGAGAAATACCAGGAACAGGGTTGGTACCTCGCAGGTGATTCTGCCCGCCAGGATGAAGACGGATATTACTGGGTGATCGGCCGTATCGATGACGTGATCAAGGTGAGCGGGTACCGGCTTGGCTCAGCTGAAATAGAGAGCGCCCTGGTAAGTCATCCGGCTGTAACCGAGGCAGCTGCCATCGCACTGCCTGATGATCTCCGGGGTAACATCATCCACACGACGGTAATCCTGCGTGAGGGAATTGCCCCCAGTGATAAACTCGCTGAAGAACTTAAATTGCATGTCGAAAAAGAGATCGGCCCAATTGCCCGTCCGGCATTTGTCATTTTCACCGATAAACTGCCCAAAACCCGCAGCGGGAAAATCATGCGCAGGGTGTTAAAAGCCATGGCACTTGGCCTTGACACCGGAGACCTGACCACACTGGAAGAATAGTCGGCCGGGAAGGAAGAAAAAACTTCCCTTATAATACATTTGTCTATGAGAATCCTATTGGTTGAAGATGAAACTTCGATCGCCAATTTTATCAAAGAAGGCCTTGAAGAAGAAGGATTTGCCGTTGATGTAGCCGATAATGGTAAAAGTGGCATGCAAATGGCCATCGATAACATGACAGAATACGATGTCATCCTCCTCGACTGGATGCTGCCCGGAGTAAACGGCATAGAAATCTGCAGAGCCGTTCGTAAGGAAAACAATGAAATCCCGGTCATATTTCTGACAGCCAAAGACACAACGGATGATGCTGTTTTTGGGCTGGAAGCAGGTGCGAACGATTATATCCGCAAGCCATTTGCATTCGAAGAACTGCTTGCAAGGATCAGGGTGCTCATGCGCAGTAAACCAGGAGATGGCACTACTTTTCATTGCGGTGACATTGAAATGGATGTTGAATCACACAGGGTGACGAAAAAAGGGAAAAATATAGAGTTGACACAAAAAGAGTTTTCCCTGCTGGAGTTCCTGTTACGCAATAAAGGTAAAGTGAGTCGCCGGACCCGCATCATTGAGAAAGTCTGGGACATTCATTTTGATTATGACAACTCTGTAATCGACGTCTATATCAACTTCCTGCGTAAAAAACTTGACGAGCAGGGAGCTGAGTCGTTCATCGAAACCATCCGGGGTGTGGGATACAGGATAAACAACGATAAATGAACCTGCGCTTTAAAAACAGGATCGCCCTTTTTAACACCCTGGCAGCAGCAGTTACCACGATGCTTATTTTTATCGTGATCTATTTTGTTGTTTATACAACTGCCTATCAACACCTTGACGAAGAAATCAGGATAGAAAGGGACGAGGTCAGTTCGAATATCCGAACGGAAGGCGATTCAATCATCCTTGATATGATGCCTGAGCAGCTTGAAATGGAGCACAGACAAGCTGAAGTGAGTCCCACTTTTTTGCAAATAGTAGATGCAAAAGGGCACCTGGCTTTTCGCTCATCCAATCTGAAAAATGAATACCTGCTATTTGCTGATTCAATCACAGAGCCGATGTTCTTCAACGTGGTTTTCAATGGCAAGCTGATCCGGCAGGGACAATTTCCCATCTTAAACAACAATGGCAAGCCGATCGGACAACTTGACATCGGGCTGCCCCAGGAAGAGTCCATCCTGATCCTTAAAAACCTGCGAATTACCCTGTACATCTCCCTTTTGCTGATGCTCCTCGTATTTTACCTGGCAACATTGTGGGCTGCCTCACGGGGTATCGCACCGGTACATAAACTGATCCAGGCAGCCGGAGCAATCAATGACAACAACATAAGCACAAGGCTGCCATTGCCAATGCGTCACGATGAAATCCATCAATTAGGGACTACCATCAATGAGTTACTCGGCAGGATCGAAAGAAGTCTGACCAGGGAAAAACAGATCACTGCCGACATCTCGCACGAACTTCGGACCCCAGTTACCAGTATTCGCGGCACCCTTGAAGTATTAATCAGGAAGGTCCGGGAACCACGGCAATACGAGGACAAGATCAGGCAGGTGATTGCAGAGGTGGACTCGCTGAACAAGATCATTGACCAGTTGCTGCAACTTTCACGGCTTGATGCAGGCAATCTGCCGGTTTCGAAAACAACATTCCCGCTTGTACAAGTTATCAATTTAATTAAAGACCGGTGGGTCCATCACCTGATCGAAAAAAACATGACGGTGCAGATAACCTGTTCAGAAGATGTGACTGTAACAGCTGACCAGGGGTTCCTTGAAATCATGCTCGAAAACCTGATCAGCAATGCATTCAAGTATGGGCGGGAAGGTCAGTTAATAACCTTTGAATGGAATAAGGATATCAATACTTTGTCCGTCGCCGACAACGGATACGGCATCCCTCAGGAACACCTCCCTTACCTGTTCAACCGCTTTTACCGTACAGATGCATCGCGAAGTTCACAGGTTCAGGGTAACGGATTGGGTCTGTCCATCGTTAAAAAACTTGCCGACCTTCAGAAGATCACAATTGAAGTAACCAGTATTACCGGAACCGGAACCACTTTCTTTCTGCATTTCAGCTCCTGAACTTTTAAGCCAATTTTAAGATTTGTTTAAGGTAATCTTAACCCCTTCCGATGCAATTTTGCTGCGTCAATTAAACGACCTTTTAACACCTTAAATATGAAAAAACTGATGGTCTGCATGAGTTTTGCCCTGATGTCAGGATGGATTTTCCTAAGTGCCTGTAACAACACAGAAGCAACATCAAAACTTCAGGAACCCATCGTGGTACAAACTGAAAATAATACCACCGGACAAACAACGGGTACAGAGGCTGCAGCAAATGCCAAAATAAAAACCACAGATGATTTACTTGCAGCATTCAAGGGGGAAACCATTGCCTCGGCAAAATATGCTGCCTGCTCAAAAAAAGCTGAGCAGGAAGGGTTGCATCAAATCGCTTTGCTTTTTAAAGCAGCATCGGCCGCAGAAAAAATTCATGCCAACAACCATAAGGTAGTTCTTGAAGAGTCGGGAACAAAAGTTGGTGCAATTAACCCTGAATTTACTGTGAAATCAACGAAAGAAAACCTCCTGGATGCCATCAGGGGCGAAAGTTATGAAGCCAATACCATGTATCCCGTGTTTCTTAAAGATGCCGATGCAGCAGGGGACCAGATGGCTTTGCTTACCTTCAATTATGCGTATAAGACTGAAAAGAAACACCGTGTTCTGTATGAAAATGCGCTGGCTGCTATGGAAAAAAACAATGTAAAAGCACTGTCAGCCGTATATTATGTTTGTCCGACCTGCGGCAACACCTATGAATCTGACCCTGCCTCCCGTTGTGGTATCTGTATGACCACCTCAGAAAAATATGTAAAAATAAGCAGTTTGTAATTTTGGTTAGTTTTACAAAAAGCCCTGCATCTCAGGGGGTAAAACCCCGGATGCAGGCATCTTATTAAACCAATGCAATCCCCCTAAATCATGAAAAAAGAATCCCTGACAACCATGATTAACAGAGCATTTTTGACGGTTGTCAATAAATCTGCAATATTGATCTTACTTATCTTGTTTGCAGGAACAGCATTATCTCAATCATGGTCAGCCATGCCTGGTGGCGGAATGAATGACTGGGTCTACGCAAGTATCGTCTATAACGGAGATTTGATTGTTGGCGGTAAATTCACCGGGGCCGGAGGAGTAGCAGCGAATCACATTGCCCGTTGGGATGGAACATCCTGGACGCCGCTCGGCGCAGGAGTTAACGGGAAGGTAAATGCGCTGACTATTTACAATGGCAATCTGGTTGCGGCAGGAGAATTTACCACCGCAGGCGGGCTGGAAGTCAATTTCATCGCCCAGTGGGATGGAACTGCGTGGAATGATGAACTGGGTGGTGTGGGGAGCACTGTGACCTCTCTCGCCATTTACGGAGATGAGTTATATGCCGGAGGCTACTTTCTGGAAGCCGACAACACACCGGTTAATTATATAGCCAAACGTGATACCTCCGGGTGGGTTTCCGTAGGTGGTGGCATGGGAGGTTCGCAGGGACAAGTTATGGCATTGACCGTTCACAACGGGGAGCTCTATGCCGGTGGATTTTTTACAACAGCCGGCGGACAGAGTGCCAATCACATTGCAAAGTGGAATGGCACCTCCTGGTCTGCATTGGGAACAGGAATCAGCAATATCGTTTATACTTTGTCAGAATACAACGGAAATTTAATTGCCGGGGGCTTGTTTCTGAGCGCGGGGGGTGTTCCTGCCAACCATATCGCTTCCTGGAACGGCACCAATTGGTCAGCATTAGGTGGCGGAATGGGCGGCATCTTCTATCAATATGTATTTGCACTTGCTGTGTATAACGGGCATCTGATTGCCGGCGGATATTTTACCACATCCGAAGGTTTACCAACCAACGGAATGGCCTCCTGGGATGGCACATCCTGGAGCGGCATGGGCGGGGGACTTTTTTACCCTGGCAATGTGTATGGCGCCCACACGTTTTGCCTGTATGGCCCGGATCTGGTGGTTGGCGGACTATTTTCAAATGCCGGAAGTGTGAATGCCTCGCATATTGCATTATGGAGTGAACCCATGACCCCGGCTGCGAATAACATTCAGAATGTGGTTATTCCCAACGGAACGATCAGTTGTTACAATGCAACACAAACAATAACCGTTGCAGGTGGCGCAACAACTTTTCTGGTTGAGTACGGGGGCAATGCAACCATGATCGCCGGACAAAATATTGTATTTCTCCCCGGAACAAAAGTTGATTCAGGTGGCTATCTGAACGGATATGTCACCACAACCGGGCAATATTGCCTCACCCCGGCTGCGCCGGCACTCATGAGCACTGCAGGCGGAAAAGATGAAACTGCACCGACTTCAGCAGAATCAATGTTTAAGGTATACCCCAATCCTTCCACCGGACGATTTTTTCTGGAATTAACCGGTGCTACGGAAACCTCCGGAGTCAAGGCTGAAATTTACAGCATCCGTGGAGAAAAAATTGCAACCTTCCCTTTTAACAGGGAGTCTGTTCACCAGTTTTCACTGTCAGATAGGCCTGAAGGGTTGTATTACGTCAGACTTGTTACGAAAAACAAAGTTGAAACCGCAGTAGTTATTAAACACAACTAACACATTATCAAAGCACCTGCATCATGCAACCTCCGGAAGACAGGATAGTTTAACCACCCTGATTTCCGGAGGTTGTTTGCATTCCATATATTTGCAACCCGGGAGATCGGTCACTTAAACAATTTAACATGAAAATCATCACCACCGCCATACTTTTAGTCATTACACTGCTTGCAGTTCCCATCTTCAGCTACTTCTTCGGTACAGCCCCCGGTCCGGCAGAATGGACGGCGATAAAAACACTGATGATCATGCTGATCATCGTGATTGCCTACTGTTTCATCGTTGGGGAACTCACCAAAAACAACAGCCAGGTGGACAAACTCTGGAGTATTTTACCGATTATTTATACCTGGATTGTTGCCGGCTACAGCGATTTCTCTCCACGGCTTGTGTTGATGAGCCTGCTGGTAACACTCTGGGGTGTCCGGCTTACCGCAAACTTTGCCATGAAAGGCGCCTACCAGTGGCGTTTCTGGGCTGGTGAAGAAGACTATCGCTGGCTGGTATTACGGCAAAAACCCGAGTTCAGTCCACCATGGAAATGGACACTTTTCAACCTTTTTTTCATCTCCGGTTATCAGCAGGTACTTATTTTGCTTTTCACCCTGCCATCCATCGTCGCCCTGCAAAACACCGCGGCACCAATTGGAATTTTCGATTATGCTGCAGCCGGTCTGATGTTGTTCTTCATTGGTTATGAAACCCTTGCAGACATTCAGCAGTGGAACTTTCAAAGCCGCAAGTCGGCAATGATCAAAGCGGGGAAAGAACTTTCCGGTGATGAGAAAAAGGGATTCCTGGAAAAAGGTTTATGGGCATGGAGCCGACACCCCAATTACTTTGCCGAGCAGGCAATCTGGATATGTTTTTACCTTTTCAGTGTTGCAGCAGGCGGGCAATGGTTCAACTGGAGTATTGCAGGCTCCCTCCTGCTTGTCGTTCTTTTCCAGGGCAGTTCGAACTTCAGCGAAGAGATCAGTGCCGCGAAATATCCTGACTATACTGACTATCAGAAAAGGATTCCAAGATTTTTACCTTTTGGCGGATTTCCAAAAGTATCCGGCAAGGCTTAAAGAAAGATCGAACCAACGGCAAATCGTCATTTGCTGTGTGTCCATGTGAGGGTGTGCTATTTTTTTGATGAT
>CAIYJU010000139.1 GCA_903926565.1 uncultured Bacteroidales bacterium | reverse complement strand
GAAGAAAATATGAAGTTTCTTGCTGAAAACATGAGAATTCGAGAATTCGTAAAAACCAATGTATTCATGTCTTTTTTCATGCAAAGTAACATCAAGAGTACGCCAAACTATGGCGTGGTGTACGAAAGTGACTAATCAATATTTTATTTTTGACCGATCAAATACGCACTCAGTGCCCGGTCGAATCTTGCCCTTGCCGATAAGGGAACAGTTACAGCCCGGGTTTTAGCAACCTCTCCTGCTGCAAAAGCCATCCTGTCGTACACATTGTTATGATCTGAAGGAGGGTTAGGTGAATAGATTACGTTATCAAAGGTGTTGTCTACTGACACGAGCAGGGTAGTATCCTTGCCATCTTTTTTGTGAAAGGTCATTTCAACCTCAGTCCATGCATGCGCCCCTGGAGCGATGACATGGCTTTTATATCCCATCAGTGACAGCAGGCTGGCAAAAGCCATCTCCCGCTCACTGCACCATCCGAAAGAGGAGAATGTTCCAAAAGCGGGATGGGAGAATTTTTCCCGTGGCGCCACCATGTCTCCCTGTGATCCATCAGTACATGAATGGGTGGTGAAAAGCTGGTGCATGATGCTGATGGTGTAATAGCGGCTCAGGTTCATTGTGTCCTTTTCATCCAGGTTGTAGTTCATGCAGAGATAATCAAAGGTTTCGTTGTCCCTGGAGGCGAACTGAGCCTGGCGGGTGTAACACAAAATGTTGAAGTACCTGGAGACAAGGATGTCTAGGGCAAAAGTGGATGATGCGACAAACAGCTGATGATGGAATTGATGTCATTGAAGTTTCCTGTTGGAAATATGAGGATTCATGCTGAAAATATGAGGATTTACGAAAACGCTGTTGTAGGGCAATCGCCTACATCAAAATCAGTCATAGCCCTACAAACAAATATCGAATTGATTACAAAGATTATCAAATAATCATGTGATTTTTACCTGCTTCCTTAGTCTTTATGCTGACACCAACGGAGTTCAGGATAAAGTTGCATTTTTATGGTATCGGAGAGGCTGATATTGTAAAATTCCTCCGTAAAAAATCTCCATCTCCAGCCCAAAATTCAATCTCAAGCTACATGAAAAACCTTATTCTGCTGCCAGCGATCTTATTATTGTTTTTTCTTTCAGGATGTAAAAAGGGTGATACTGTTTATAGCACCCCAAAAGATGTTTATACGATTGCTGTGCTGGCTGACAACCACTACATGGATCCCTCCCTGCTGATACAGGACGGTCCGGCATTTCAGGATTATCTTGTAACGGACGGGAAACTCCTGGCCGCGAGCGATGCCCTCATGCAGGAGGCAGTATATCAGTTAATTCATGCAACACCAAAGCCCGACCTTGTCCTTGTTCCCGGAGATCTTACCAAAGATGGTGAACTGGTCTGTCATGTCTCTGTTCATTTATACCTTCAGCAATTGATCCAGGCCGGGATCAAAGTCAGGGTTATTACCGGTAACCATGACATTTACAACCCGCATTCATATCAGTACAACGGCGCTGTGCAGACAAGGGTGGAGAATACAGGTCCCGATAAATTCAGATCGGTGTATTCAGATTGCGGTTACAGCGATGCGCTGTATACCGATCCATACTCGCTGAGTTATGTGTCAGAGCCTTTGCCCAATCTCTGGATCCTTGCAATTGATTGCTGCAAGTATGATAATATAAACGATTCGATTTATACGGCAGGAGCGATCCGGCCAGGTACCATGAAATGGGTGCTTGACCGGCTGGCAGAAGCATCTCAGAAAGGAAAAACAGTATTTGGCATGATGCATCACGGAATAGTTGAACAATTCACAAACAAACACCAAAATTTCCGTGGCTTTATGGTAGATAATTATGCAGATGTATCAACCCAACTCATGAATGCAGGCTTGAAAATTATGTTCACCGGACATTTTCATGCAACTGATATTACACAACAACAATCAGGTAATCAGACCTTATATGACATTGAAACAGGTTCTATTATTGTTTACCCTTGTGCATACCGGTTGATAACATACATTAAGGATTCCGCACTG
>CAIYJU010000138.1 GCA_903926565.1 uncultured Bacteroidales bacterium | reverse complement strand
TATGAAACAGGCCATAGGACAAAGGCAGGCCAAAAGGCAGAATATCAGCGAATTATAAAGATAATGCACTGCAAGGGCTGAAAAGGGCTTAGAATTGCATTGCAGAGGGCACAAAAAGGCCGGTAATAGTGCAATGTAGGGGTGCTCCCCTATGGATATAATGCTCCCCTATGCAATAGGTGAGCAATGCGCGAATTTTTTCTAAGATAGATTTTGGAATTGCTATTTGCCTGAGATTATTATCTCTTGCGTTTGATCTATGCCTGTCATGTTTTGATAGAACATCCAATAGTACAGATTATCTACAGCATCACTCAGATCTGTAGCTTTCCATCTGGGTTGATCAGTCTTTCTTTCAGATGATTTATCTTTCTTGAATTCAGAAGGCATGATAGGTGCTGCATCCATTGATACAAATGTCTCCATGGCATTGTTCATATTGATCCTGAATGATGGTACTCTGCTGAGATCATTAGCCAGGAACTTATGCCAAAATAGAAACTTGTCCATGTGTGATATCTCATGCAGTTCAGCGCATAAAGAAACACTCCATCCAGCAGCACTGAGTTGATTGATTACATCATCAAAGTAAGTCTCTCTTGATGCAGCATCATTGCGCCTGGTACCATCACTTCCACCATATAACTTGACATGCTTGTTACGATGATGCCTATAATAGTCAATGAATTTAGCAACCAGCATTTTAAGGGTTTCATTCTCAACATAAAAGTTGTTGATGATCGGGAATTCATTGACTGATCTGTGCCACTGGCTCACGATCATGCAATTCTGCGTGGATCCGAAATCAAAGGAAGCATATAGGTATTCATCCGCAAGGCAGTCGGCATCACCCCTGCTATCCAGTGCGCCTTGCTCCCCCAGGTCATGCTCAATGGAATCATAGAATGAATAATTGTATGAATCGTAGTAACAATGAATGTTTGCATTGAGCGAAGGATAAAACCCGTTGATATTCTTTTTACGCCTAATGTTTTCCACCTCAATGTCAAAGATCATGGGTGGTAAAACACGTTTAAGATCCCTGAAATAACGGGGACCTAAGATAAATTCGTTAAACCGGGCACTTGCTTCAAGGAACATGAACTCTTTTGGAAACTCTTTTTCAAGCTCTTCATATTCAAAAACCCAGTCTCCTGCAGGAGTCAATGGCTGGGAACCCAGGAACAAGGTTCCATGGTGATAACGTATGTGGCCAAAGCGATCATTGTTGCCGCGGTTAGCAGGCAATACATCGCTGTCAATTGCTGACTTTTTCAGCTTTGTGGCCTCATCGAACACCATATAATCATAGGAACCGCTTCGGGCCATTTCCGGCCGGTCGAATGAATTGAATTCAACGACGAAGCCGTTGAAGAAATGAATGCAATTCGTGTAATCCAAAGGAGGTTGAAACGGCTCTAACCATTGGTATTTTTTCGGCGCTTTAGTTCCGACAAAATAATGAATGCCACGAAACAGACCCCTTCGCTCCCAGTGATCAATGATCGGCGGGAGTGATTTGGTACGGATATGGAAATAAGTCAGGCCATTGAGCGATATTTTTCCCCGGGGCATGCCTTTCAGGCAGTCAATTACCTGGTCGGCAATGATGGTTGTTTTTCCGACACCACGGCCACCGATAAACATTTTGTGAGGCTTGGTGCAACCTTTAATAACCAGTTGTGGTTCGTTATAAAATGGTGCTTCTGTAATTTCACGGACATCCATGTTACGGCTGATTTGGTCTTACTGAATCATCAATTTCCCACAGATCCGTATAATCCGCCAGCGGGGTTAATTTCACCTGCAGCATGAATTCATCGTAAAGCTTCAGCAATGCTTCCTGCATGGCCTGGTCAACCTTCTTGAACATCGGGCTGTTGATGAAATTGAAGTTCACGGAAAGCAATTGAACCGGTGGCTGAATCTTTGATGCATCGGGCAGGTCCATCTCTTCCTTGTCCAGGTTGTTTGCCTTGGTGATTCTCTCAACAGCCTTTTCCATGGCTTTGAGATTCTTGGACTTTATAGCCATTTTAAAAAGCTCGATCGACCATTCCGTGACAAGGTGACGAAGTTCATCCTTGTCGGCCTTGTGAATCTGGCCAAAGATCCTTTTTGATGTGGCAATATCCCTGTATGCTGTTCGCTGGCTGATACCAAAGCGCTTCATCAGCATTGAACAGACAGTTGTATCCGTGTTGTATTCCTTCAGGCGAAGGGAATGAGCCGTATCAATCCGTTCCTTGACCCTGAGATCTTCTGCACTGAGTTTGTAATCATCCGCATAATAAAGAATGATCCGCTGTTCAGTTGTTTCATCCGGCACTTTGAATACGTTCATAATTCCTCCATCATTGCGTCACGAATTAATTTCATTGCCTCGGTCTGAGCCGGGGAGGATCCATTGGCGGCAAGGTCGAAAATGGACTTCCGGACCTCGGCAATTGACTTCATCCTGCCTGACTGAAAACGTTTCCAGGGATCAGCCTGTTTATCCTCCATTACTTCACGAAATGCATGCTCATCAACCTCCAGGATGATGGCAATGTCACTGATGGAAAGCATAAGCTTTGCCATCGCTTCCAGTTCACTGAGCTGGTCTTCACTGAGTTCTTTCAAAGTCTGATGTATTATTGAGTTCGGCTAAAATCCATGATTTATGAAATTCTGCAATCTCACGAGAGTTGCAGATCACCCCGGCTTCAATGCGCGGGTTGCGTGTATAATTCGCTGAAGAGACAATGCTGATCTCCATGGTTTCATTCTGAATGACAGTGACCTTTGCATGACACTTGGCAGCTTTGATATCGGTGGTGATCTGCTTGAGGAACTGCAATTCTGCAGGTTTATGAATACCATTGCGGTAATCAAAGATTCCGCTAAGCCGGGTGATCAGGCCGGAGCCAACGAAAGCATAGAGCTGGCGAATGGCGAATTCCGATATCGCCCAGGTGGTAAAATAAACCTCTGCAGGACCGGATTGTGAAAGAAAATGAAAGAGCAGATCATGGGTAGACCAGTCGCCCATGGATGCGTAATGAAGAGATTCACCAGGTGAAACTATTCCAATGACCTTATCCACCTTCATTCCCACTTTGCCAATCGCAAAGCGGGTATTGGTAACAAGAGATTTTGAAACCGAGCCGTGAACCTCTTTCTTTTCTTTTAGATCTTCAATGCGGAACAAGGCCATTATGCTGAGTTTTTCAATATTTCCTCCAGAACTTTCTCCCACTGGTCAAGCATGGATTTATTGTGCTTGAGCTTTGATGCCAGGTCAGTGTTATTGCATTGCTTTTTGTAGTACGATATTTTGGTTCGTACGTTATTTTTCCAGTTGATCAGCTGCACCGGTGTCATTTGCTCTGCCACCTGAACCCGTTCTTTTTCCGCTACCGGTTCAATGGCCGCGGGCAACACCCCATGTTTTTTGAAATGATCGTGGCGCTCGTATTCTTCAGTGATCTTGTCTGAGATATCCAGGATAAGCAAGGCAATTTCAAGCCGTTGCTCATCTGTCTTTTCTTTATCGGACAGGGAGGCATGGAGGATATCGCGGTACTTTAATTTCTCCTTGATCTGCTCAAAGAGTACTGCATCTTCCTCTGTATGTATCCCAGCCGGGATAATAGGCTGAGTAACAATGGCGGCAGTTTTGTGCGGGATTTGGCGAGTACTCGCCCTCACCGGATCCTGGACTGGTTCATCCTTAAGCTGAGACAATTCATAAACAAGTGTATCAACATGCTCCGGACAGTCTTCGCTTCTTTCCAGTATGCGTTTAAGGTTTTGACTGTGTCCAAAACGTGCGTAAAGCTGCACACCCGTATTAAAATCCCTGTCTGAATTAAGCCAGGAGTTAATTTCTTGATTCATACAATAGTTGTTTTTGTGTTGCTAAGAATTCGTGCCACTCGGGAGCTTTGCGATCGGGTGCGAATGAGAATGATTTAGGGTGTACCCGGTAATCCATGAGTACTTCTTCCTGGTTGTAAATCGTATAACCGGCCAGAAGGAACTTTACCCAGAGGGCATAATCTTCCGCAAGTGTCGAAGGGATGGCGCCATAGCCACCGATATCAGTGATGTCCTTTTTGCGGAAAGCGATGCCCGGATGATTGACAAACCAGTGTCCAAGCATTGCAAATGCCCGGGACCTGGATACTTCTGACGGATGGTTGCTAAACCATTCCATGTGATTGTTGAAAAGGTGTATTTGCACTCCGCAAATATGCCTGTCAGCATGAGCAGTAAAGAATTCATCATGACGTTTGAGAAGGTCCGGCCGGGCGATATCGTCGGCATCCATGCGAACGATCAGATCACCCTTGCAGTATTGCAACCCAAAGTCCAGGGCTGCAGCAATTCCTTCATTGGAGTTTTTGCGAACAATATTGATGCAATGACATACTTCAGTGAGGCCATACAGATAATCTGTCAATACTCCCCTGGGATTGTTATCATCCACGATGATTAGATTATGGTCATTGTGGGTTTGGGCGATGATGGAATTCACGGCTTCACTCACCCATTCAACCGGAGTGGAGAATACCGGCATCAGTACATTGATTCTCATGACATGGAGTATTTAGCGGTGACTAGTTTATCATCATGCCAGTGAACCTTGAAGAAAGGATTTTTGTACTGGTTCCCGGGAATGATCCCAGGAATGAATTTCAGGAGCTTGCAGACTACGGGAAAGCTTAACTGATCCTGGTACGTCCATTTGATGATTTCCCACCACCATTTTCCCATGAGGTCACGAATGAGAGGGGATTGAATTTTGCGGATCATGACACCGCAGGCGTAAAGGCCGCCATGTCTGGGATAAATCGAGTTGTAAAATGAGATCTGACCAGAAATATTCTGACTTTGATATTTATTCAATGGCATGGAAATGACGGCTTCATCAAAAATACAATCCCGCTGCGGATGCTGGTACAAGGCCATGGAGTTATCGCCTAGGGAATCAATGCAGAATTTCACAAAGTCAGATGAAGTAATTTCAATGGAGCCATCGATGAAAATCATGATATCGTACTGGTCAAGGGTATAGGCTTCCCAGGGAAACAGTTTGAAAAACTTTGCCCGAAGTCTGGCCGGCAGATCCTTGGTCGGATAGTCCACGGGTATGATCTTCCACCGCTGGCCTGAACCGGGCTCGCCAAAGGCGGTTCCGTGTTCAATGTCAACATTGTCGGTCAAGCAAAAAAAATCAACATCTACACTCTGCTTGGGAACCGGTAACAGGTAATTGTAATTACCGAAAATGGTGGTGTAAACGGCCACTCTTTTTTTGCTTGGCTTTTCATTAAATACCGCAAGCTCTTCCATGATCATGCTCCTCCAGTGTTCTCCATACAGTTTACTCATGCCGTCAGATAGTTCAACCTTTGCCAGGGACTCATACTCCCGAAGGGTTGTAGTTGAATTGATGGTCTGCTGGCCGATGTGATAAAAGAATGACTGATCATCACAATATTGCCGAAGTCCTGCAGCTTTCATCCTGAGTGACCAGTCAAATTCAACTCCATACCCTCTTTCAAAGGATTCGTCAAAGAATCCGATCGCAAGGAAAACATCGCGCCGGATCACCGGTGCGGTAAACTCGATGCATTTCACCTGCCGGATCCCGGGGGAGCCATTGTTTTTGCAGGCCTTCATCCAGCAGTTGTATGATGGCGTGACCATTGAATATTGGCGTTCATCCATCAGGGATTCAATGCGGGTAATGGACTGCCGGCCAATTTCAATGTCGGAATTCATTAACCAGAATGCGTCATAATAACCAGCATCATTTTTCATGATAGTTTTGATGGCCCGGTTCCAATTGGCTGTAAAGCCTAAATTGGTTTTGAACCGGATTACCCTTTCCTTGGGGAGCAGGGTAAGCATGTTTGTGTCGGAACCATTGTCAATGACAATGGCTTCGGGCACCATTTCACAAAGCCTGAGCGTAAGCTCGGGCGTGTTGTAATGCAGGATCAGTTTGGCTATGGTCATAGTTCGAAGCGGGATTTATTTAAGAAACGTGTCCGGATAAATGACTTAAGATTATCATTCAATCCTGCATTGTTATGATTTAGGTACGTTTTGCCATTGAACCTTTCAATCAGATCACCTTCTGATGAGAAGTAAAAAGGACCATCGATGTTGTCATAACATTGCACCGCGAAATCCTTACTGAAAAGCACAGGCCTGGCTGAAGGGAAAAAAGTGTTGAAATACAGCGAGGATGTAAGCAATCGGTTTTCGAGTGCTGAATATATGTTAATGATCCACTGCATTTTTTCCTTATTGAAGAGTTCCGGAAGGTGGGTTTCGGTATTCCATCCGGGATATCCTTTTTCTCTCAATACTTCCAGGGTATGATACAACTGATCCCACCAGGTACCTTTCCTGGTTGGAACCTGATCATAACCATACATGGCTTTGAACTGGCCTACTTCTCCCAGATCAACATCACGAAGGATGTAGATATCATCGTACATCCGAATGAAATGCAATGAAGTTTCGAAATGAGCATTGAAGAGCAATTGTTTTGTAATTGCATCGTACAATGTATTCTCCTGCATTCCTTCGCATCTTTCATGCGGGATATGCAGAACTGAATCCGGATTGATCCATCCCGGGAGATCCCCGACAATGACAACACGAAACTCAAATTGGAAATGCTTTTCAATGGAACGAAGCGAGTAACGAAGTTCTTCCCAGGCGGCTTCTCGTTCGAAGTAGGGATAATAGACATCAATCATGACACGAAAATAGTGTCACAATTGTGAAGCGTAAAGGACAGGAAAATTACGATTTACAGAGTTTCAAGTATTATGCAGCATGCGTTGGAAGCAATGGACTAATGCATGACAACCCATCTCGCATTCATTACAGACCCCCGATTTGAGGTCACCTGAACAAAATAAACTCCATCCGGATATTCTGAAGCGTCAAGTTCAATCTTATTGACCTTTGGAGAAATACGATAATCGCACATTAAACTACCAGAAACACTGAATACTTTCAGCACTTTACTTTCATTTGTAAGTTTTGATGGCAATGTCAATAATGTCTTGTTGTTTGATGGATTCGGGGTAATGTTGATACGAAGAGTTTCACGAGGACTGAATTCGGTTGATGTTAAAACTCCCCCAAATTTAAAGATACTGCTGTCGGGTAGATTGCTTCCCCCTAACCAGCCCGTACCAGCGTCTTTAAAAAATATTTTGTTATTTGAATTAGTAACGGAATCAAGCAAGGTCATCGTATTAAAAAAATCATCTGTATAATAAATATATGATTTGCCAAGCGAATAACCGAAACTGGTGGCTAACACAAATCCCCCATTAATTCCATCAATACGGCTTATTACGGAATTTGAAGTATTCTGAAGAATGGAAATGGGACTCCAGGTTGTACCCCCGTCATCCGTTTTATAGTAGCTGTAATTCAATAGATATGGTGATGAGGTTAAATAAAAGATCCCATGCAACTGATCACTGAAACAGACATTGCCATTTTGAAAACCACCCGCTGAATTTACGTCGGAGACAGTCCAGTTAAGTCCACGGTCAATGGATTTAAAACACCTTCCCTTGTATGAAGGAAACCAGATTGTATTGCCTATTACACTGAACGACTTACCACCACAACCCTGTTCACCCGAAAGTATCGGAGGGATATTTGATTGGGGAACCCGACTCCAGGTATCACCTCCGTTGTTAGAAAGCTGTATGTCAAAATACCCATTTACAGGATCACCGACTGCAATTAGAGTATCATTTCCAAACAGGTGGACAAAATCGCCCCAACTGCCGTTGAATTCAGTTGTGGTTTTTTTGGCCCATGTAGCCCCACCGTCGGTGGTTTTCCAGATATCACTATTACCGGTCGGAGTATCCACAAAATAATAGCAAACATCCTCAGATTGTGCTTCTACATCCGGTAAAAACTGGTCGCCTGTCGCAGGAATCTGGAAAAACTGCCAAGTGTTTCCTCCATCTGATGTCTTTGCAGCCTGGTAGTAAGACTGACCCAATGCAGTTGCATTTCGCTTTATTGTGGCCACCCATAAATGATTCTGATCTACGATCGACATGGATTCCGGAGAATAAAGATACCCATCGTTGGGATATGCCAGTGGCATACGGACGAATTGGCCTTCTACTGAGTAAATATTGAGAATTAAGAAAGCCAGAATGATTAGTTTTTTCATATTGTTATATTTTTCTGTTATAACTGCTGATTGGCTCAATATATAACCGTAAATGTAAGGCATAAAGTGAAAAGTTATTCTCGTCACACTAAAAATATCCAATAATTTGCATGAAAATAAAAAACCCTGCCATCGCTGACAGGGTTTCACATCCTCACACTTACCAGAAAAAAAGTCTTTTACCAGGAGGCAGAAGTTGGATCGTAAACGATGGCACCGGAGAAAACAGCCAGTGGTTTACTTTGCTTTGAAGTGAACACGATCTCATGACCTCTCTCCTTTTCAACTGAGCTGCCCCACTTGGATTGAATGTCATCAATGTGAACAACGTTGCAAGGTTCTCCGATGAGATACTTCTTGCCATCCGCACAATTGCGGAAAATGATGCAGCCTTTGAAGGAATAACCGTTCAAAGCGATCCAGGACATGACGGCATCCCCCCATCCGGGATGAAAGCCTTTCAGGGAGATTTCCCAACCACCGGAATCAACATTTCCTCCTTTGATTTTCTTCTGGCTTGGCTCAATAACATCATCGGTCATGTAAAACCGCTTCATGTACTTGCCGGCTTTCAGGGGAATTGTGGCGATGGTAATACCATCAGCCGCCCGATCAGGAAAGGCATTCCAGTTGATACTGTCTTCCGGTATCAAAAGGATTTCACTTTTGATACCGCCACCAGCCCCCGGGTTATTCCCGGCAGGCCTGGCAAGATCAACCAGGGATGCCGTGACAATTCCAAGCTGACGGGGTGCAAAGGCAGTGATCAGCAGGATCCCGATCACCCAGATAGGGTTCACCCCGATTGCCGTTCCAATGGTGGCCCCGGTAAGGACCACCATGAACAGCATAACCATTACTTTCAATGTATATTTCATGATTTCGTATTTAGCAGATTATGAATCAGATGAATAGACTAGTTGGATGCACTGCCAGGATCCGGCTGGAAAGCGAACACCGCTTCTTCAATGGCAAAGCCAACATTTTCGTACCAGTCAGCGAAAATAGAAACCTGACGTTTCGAAGTTTCAATGAAAGGCACAGAAGCGCCATCGTTGAGCTTGATCAGACGAATGAAATTCGACTTCGGGGTACAGAACAAAACATCCGAACCGATCATGGAAGGAAGCGGCTGCAGTGTCAGGCTGGTGCCATCGATCATTGCATTGCCAAATTTCCCGTAATCCTGGGTGGTTCCGTAGAGATCCCTTTTCTTCCGAACATAGAAGGTGAAGTTTTCAGGTGAGCAGAAAACAGGCATGGGGATTTTCTTGTA
>CAIYJU010000137.1 GCA_903926565.1 uncultured Bacteroidales bacterium | reverse complement strand
CAAACTGCCGGTGGTACAACAAATTCCGTGACAGTTTCAGTGGGTGCAGGGTCTGGCAATATCAAGGTAACTCCTTCAACACCATGTGGCACAGGACCTTTCAGAACGCTGGCGGTTGTGACCCAGCCGGCAAATATTGCAGTAACGGGTATCATCGTGGCCGGGGGCCAGGTTCGGTGCTACAATGCCTCAGGTACCATCATCGTGGCCGGAAACGGCAACTCCTTTCTTGTTCAAAATGGGGGCCAGGCAACCTTTATTGCAGGGCAAATGATCTCATTTATGCCCGGGACAGCTGTGGAGCAGGGCGGATATCTTCTGGGTACCATCACTACAACAGGACAGTATTGTGGGGCATTGCCGGCTGTTAAGATGGCAAACTTCCCGTCAGATGAACCCCTGGAGACTTTAAGCACACATCAATTCCGGCTCTTTCCGAACCCGTCGGCAGGTCTATTTTCAATTGAACAGCTTGATGATAAGTATGGTATAAACTTCAGTGTGGAAGTTTTCAGCATGATGGGCAAACAAATCATGTCGGAGATGGTTGCCGGTGAGAAAACACATCAGTTCACACTTTACGGAGTTCCGGAAGGGATCTACCTGGTCAGAATTATTTCAGGGGATAAGGCAGAAACGATAAAACTTATCAAACAATGATTAGATAAATAACGATTTGCAGCATTTGCAAGCAATATGAAAATTCTGCCCGAACTGACAAATACCCGTCCCACGAATCGAGATAGTATAAATACAATCCTAAAACAACAACCATGAAAAAAGCATGCTTTCTTTTCTTAGCGCTCTTTACAACAGGGGTTTCCTGGGGGCAACTTGCCGGCAGCAAAACCATTAAAGCGTCCGGCGGGGATTATTCGACATTTACCCAGGCCATTACGGCACTCAACACCTCCGGTGTGGGTGCAGGCGGAGTTACCTTTAATGTGGATCCGGATCTTGTCTCAGTCGAGACTTGTCCCGTCATTACAGCAACAGGAACATCTGCAAATCCAGTTGTCTTTCAGAAATCTGGTGCAGGGGCAAATCCCGTCATCAAACCTACAGGAATTGGAGGCACGGCAGATGCTGGTATCGCAATCAGAGGTGGCGATTATATTACATTCGACGGGATTGATGTGGCAACAAACTCGGATTTTGGTGTTGAACACGGGTATTATGTGTCTAATTTCAGTAATACAAACGGTGCGCAGCACAATACTATTAAAAACTGCACCATCACGCTGTTTCGCGGTTATGTAAATACCAGGGGGATTTATCAGAATGCAGCCGCCAATCCAACCAATGCTACCGGCGCCAATTCCTACAACACCTACGAAAACATCTTCGTTCAGAATTCATACTGGGGAATGTATTTAAAGGGTTTGGGAACATTCCCTGACCTGTCATGTGTTGTTAAGAACAATACCGTGGGGGCAGCATCAGCCAATGATATCGCAAACGGGAGCAGTCTTGCCTGCGGTATCAGGATCTTTGCCTCTTCCGGCATCAGCGTTTTTGACAATGAAATAAGAAATATAACGGTGACCGCATCTCCTTTATACGGTTTGTACCTTGAAACCCTGAAAGGCACCAGCAACAATATTTACAACAATAAGATACATGATTTGGCGAGTACCCACTGGGCCTATACCTCCATTGTTTACGGCATGCTGATTACCACTTTAAACAGCAACATCGTAAATGGCAACGTGTATAACAACATGATATATGCCCTGCAACATGGTGCTGACGGCACTGCCACGACAAAGGTTATCCAGGCAATGGGACTTACCGGAACAAATGCTGCATTCAACATCTGCTTCAACTCGGTTCGCATTGACGAAGATGCCTATCCCGCCTCAACCTGTTTCTATAATACCGGGATTGTAAGCCTGAAAAACAACATTTTCGCCAATTTTTCGCCACCGGATCCGACAGGGCCGATCAGCAAATTTTGCATCAGCAACTCCGGTGTAATATCCGATGCTGATCATAATGATTATCATATCATCAGCGGCACGAATAATTATGTGGGATCATCGGGAAACAATTATGCCACCCTGGCCGACTGGAAGGCAGGAACGGGTTTTGATGCCAATTCTGTTGACCGTGATCCGATGTTTCAATCTGCCACCGATCTGCATATCCAGCCGGTTATTTCGCCTGTCAGGGGTGCCGGTGTGACCATTCCCGGGATTACGACTGATATTGACGGGAACATCCGTTCAGACCAGCCCACCATTGGCGCCGCCGAAGCTCCTCCGATTGTTGCACCCATACCTACGGTTTCAGAATGGGGGCTGATCCTTCTCGGGTTGACACTTCTTGGCTTTGGAACAATCTTTATCCTGAGAAGAGGTTAATTTACCCTGGCACATAAGGCTTTATTTCTCATTTGTTAATATGTTTGGTTGCCCCGTCCCGGGAAACCGGGGCGGTATTTTTTGCAGGATCTTCGTCTCCTTAACAAAATAACAGCATGAAAAAAGTTTTAAAGTTTGCTGCTTTGATTATTGCAACATTGATATTTATTCCAGGTATTGAAACAACCACTGCCCAAACCTGGGCCCCGACAAACGGCCCTTTCGGTGGGGGGATATCCTGCCTGGCAAAAAGCAGTACACACCTTTATGCCGGCTCTGGCGGCGGAGGAATATATGGAAACGGGGCATACCGTTCAGCAAACAACGGGGCAAACTGGACCCCGATAAACGGGCTGTCTACGTTGAATGCATTCGTTGTAAGCGGGTCATACCTGGTAGCAGCCTCGGCAGGTGGCATATACCGCTCGGCCGACAATGGCGATACCTGGACGCCTTGCACTTATGCCGGCACGAACGTACCCAATGCTTTTATAACGGACGGAACAACCGTATTTGCAGGAGGTTATTCAGGTTTTTACAAATCAGCGGATAACGGATTGACCTGGACGGCCAGCAATGCCAACTTTCCCGGGATCATTTCACCGAATGTTCCGGATATCTGGTCATTTGCGTTTTGCGGAGGCTATCTGTATGCAGGAACAAGCCAGCAGGGAATTTTCCGTTCCTCCGACAGCGGTGCAACATGGACGGCTGTTAATGGCGGGATCGTTACCAATCCGCTGCAACTGTCATATTATACATTTAGCAATCTTGTGACAAGCGGAACCGATGTTTTCGCAGGAGCCATCGGACAGGGTATTTACCGGTTAATCAACAACGGTACAACATGGACCAAAGAAAGTACCGGTTTATCGGCAAGCGCAAAGAATGTCCTTTCATTAATGGTGAAAGATAATCTCATCTATTGCGGAGGCAACGATGGCTTGTGGAGTTCAAACAACAGCGGCATCATCAGCTGGACACAGATCAAAGCAGGCGAGCAGTTTGGCAAACTCCTGTTAAGCGGCGCCAGCATTTTTGCAGGGATAAGCAGCAAGGGAGTTTATCTTTCAGCCGACAATGGCTATGGTTGGACTTCAATGAACCAGGGACTGGGAAGTGTCAGCACCCGGAAGATCACTAAGGGAAACGGGTCGGAGATACTGGCGGCAACCTACGAAGGTTATTTATACAGTTCTTCCGATGAAGGAGCAAACTGGACCGTTGGGACCATTCAGATAGAAACGGGGCCTTGTTTGCATGGAACAACACTCTTTGCAGGTACAATGGGCAACCTGTATCGTTCAACCGATAACGGCGCCACATGGCAGATGCTGCCGCAGTTTTATGATCTGACCTGGGGGCCGGCAACGGCTTTCTATTCAAAAGGAGACACTATTTTTGCCGGGGCCGCGGGAGCAGTTGGCATGTATTATTCAACTGACAATGGTGATACCTGGAATGAAACATCGGGGATATGGAACCTCAATCCGAACGGAGGCTATCCGACTGTAATTTCAATAACATCTGTCGGATCAACCATGTATGCGGGAACGATCAACGGCGTATTTAAATCCGTAACCAACGGCCTCACCTGGACCACCTGTTACCCTGCCATGGCAAACATTCCGATCAGGAGCATTGTGGTTAAGGGATCATTTATTTTTGCAGGAACCAGTAACTATTATGAAGATCCCAACCTCACGCCGATCGGAGTATATCGTTCGGGTGATAACGGCCTCAGCTGGATTGCTGTAAATGCAGGGCTGGGTAACCTGGATGTTGGCTCCCTGGTTTTTAACGGAACGGATTTGTATGCAGGAACCCGTTCCGGGGTGTTTAAATCGGCGAACAACGGAACCAACTGGACAGGGTTCAATGAGGGATTTGTCGATGTGCCCAATGCGACCTCCCTATATATCCAGGGTAATTACATGTATTCAAACAACTGGCTGATCACAACACCGGTGAACCGGCGGGCGTTGACTGGTGCTGTCCCTGTACAGCCCGTTGCAATTTATGGTTCAGCGGCACCATGTATCGGATCCTCACAAACATACAGTGTAACAAATGTTCCAGGCGAGACCTACGCCTGGCAGGTGCCATCCAACTGGACCATCACTGCAGGAAATGGCACTAATTCAATTACCGCAACAGTCGGGAGCTTTCCCGGGCTGATCCTGGTAATTCCTACAAATGGCTGGGGCACCGGGCCTGCACAATATCTCATCGTGAGTCCGAACAACCTCGGGCCGAATCAACCGGGAGCAATTGCAGGAAACACAACTCCGTTGGAAGGCACAAGCCTGACCTACAGCGTGGTGAATGATCCAGGTGTTTTATATGCCTGGACTTTTCCGGCAGGATGGGTACAAACTGCAGGAGGTACAACTCATTCCGTGACTGTCACCGTTGGTGCTGGTTCGGGAAATATTTCGGTTACCCCGTCAACTCCCTGTGGTATCGGATCACCACGAACACTCACCGTTGTGACCAGCCCGGCAAACATTTCGGTCAGCAACATCACGATTGTCAACGGGCAGAATCAATGTTACAACGCTTCCGGTACTATTATCGTTGCCGGGGGTGAAAACACCTTTCTCGTGCAAAACGGCGGTCAGACGACTTTCATTGCAGGCCAGATGATCTCGTTCCTTCCCGGAACCACGGTGGTTGAGGGCGGTTACCTGCTCGGAACCATCACTATCACCGGGCAGTATTGCGGCGTTTTACCGGCTGCCAAAACAATTGCCACGGCAACAGCGGGCCTTGAACCCGCCACGGAAACCATTCATTTCCGTCTCTGGCCGAACCCGACAACAGGTTCATTCACCCTTGAACAATCGGGCGATGGCACGGGACAGGACCTGAAGCTGGAGGTTTACAGCATGCTGGGTGAGCAAATTATGTCGGAAAGCATCATCGGGGAGAAGAAGCATCAGTTTATACTTGGGAATGTTCCAACAGGGATATACCTGGTAAGGATCAGGGCAGGGGAGAAGGCGGAGACAATCAAGCTGATTAAGCAATGATGAAGGATTTTTGAAGAAGTAGTAACATCCTCATAGGGATGGAGAGGGTGATCCGAAAGGACACCCTCTTTTATGCTGAATATACTGTAAGCAATTTCATTACTTTTGCTGATGGCCCTGAAAAATTCATTTTTGAAATGTTTGTTGACGTTGGCTGTTTTGCTTTTGTCATCTTCATTGTATCCTCAAAATAGCGGAACGTTCGATAGCTTGTCAAAGGCACTGATCAGGACAAAGGATAATAAGGCTAAGATTGTCACTCTTTTGGCACTTTCCAGGGAAGTTATGGGCAGTAATCCTGAACAGGGAGCAAGGTATGCTGAAGAGGCTTACAAAGTCTCAAATTTGCAAAAGGATAAACGGGCTTCTGCGCAATCATTAATTCAAATGGGCAGGAGTTATATCCGTACCAGTGATTATAAGAAAGCAACTGAATGTGCAGAAAAAGCGCTTGAACTTTCCATTGGACAAAATATGGGCGATGAAACAGCTGGTGCAAAAGGGATCTTGTCTGTTATTTTCTTTGAGATAGGCGACTTTGATAAAAGTGCAAAATTTGATTTTGAGAACCTGAAATATTATGAACAAATCAATGATCAAAAACAAATTGGACTGGTGCTTGGGAATATAGGGACTGATTTTGTCAACCAGAAAAATTATGAAAAAGGCCTGGAATTTCTTAAAAAATCACTTGATATAGCAGTTAAAAATAATGATTTTGAAGGAATTGCATATCAGTATAATAATATAGCCAGCATCTATTTCGAGTATTTTAAAGACTATAAAATTGCACTCAACTACTTTAAAGAAGCGTTAAAAGTCAACAATCGTCTGGGAGACAAGCAGCAACAAGGCATTTACCTGATGAATATTGGTCTTTGTTTCTCGAAACTAAACAGGAATGACAGTGTCCTGAAGTATTATCTTGAATCTAATGAAATATTCAGAAGATTAAAAAATAATTCTCTGTATTCTGAATGCCAAACCCTTATCGGTGATTATTATTTTACAATGAACAATATTCGCAGGAGTATATTATACGCAGATACTGCATTAAAAATCAGCCAGGGCAACCATTTATTGGAAAACATCAAATCCTCGGCCGGTTTACTCCATAAAATCTATTTGAACATCAAAGATACAGCATTGGCATACCGGTATGCTTTAATTGAAGACCATGCCGAAGACAGCCTGTTTGT
>CAIYJU010000136.1 GCA_903926565.1 uncultured Bacteroidales bacterium | reverse complement strand
TATACTCTTTTCAATTATAATATACTTAATATAAATGGTTAATGTTATAGCGTTGCTGTAGCGTTTACATTCAAATTAATTAGCAGAAAAAGGTTGTTATCCGGGCAGGCACAAACAGACTTGCAACCAGCGGGGCATCCAAGCGGGCAGGTATTTTTTTTTCACACCACTTTATGAGAATTGACCTTGGTTTACCGGGGAATGGCGTGTTCGACAGAAATTCATCAGTGGCCTTTTACTGCACTTTGTTTAAAATATATAGCAGAAGGTTAAAAAGGAAAGGAGGTAAAACTGCGAAAAAGTTTGAATCTATTTTAAACGGGGAGATGAACAATCTGATATACTAGTTTTCTAGTTGGGAATATTTCTTCCAGGGCACATAATTGATTAGGTAGATTATTTTAACTCATTAATATCAAACACCATGAAAAAGAAAATTCAAATTAACTCCCGGGAAATCCTGAGACACCTCGATTTAAAGAATTTTCCGGAGTTCAGTGACAGAACACTGGTACCACCTCATCCTGATCTTGATGAAAAATTGAGGCAGGAAATCAAAAAATTACGCAGCAGTAAAAGCTTAATGGCTGAAAAAATCACCATCCGAAATCAGAAACCTGTCGGAATGGACGATGGTTTGATCTATCCCGGAACCCTCTACCCTTTAGGTACCACTGCTGCAATTGCAAAAACCGGCGCATTGGAAAAAGCCCCTCTGGTTGGAACTGTCAGGATTATTGTCATCCTGGTAAATTTCACGGACAAAGCTATTTCTAAACCTGTGCAGCACTACAAGGATTTGTTCTTTTCACTTGGGGTGGTCGCAACTGGAAGCTTAAGGGAATATTACAAGGAAGTTTCCCACAATATCATTGATCTGCAAGGGGAAGTTGTAGGACCTTTCACGCTGGCCCACGATGAAAACTATTATGCCAACAATAATTATGGATGGGGCGCTGCGCCGAATGCAAGAAACATGGCCCAGGAAGCAGCCCAACTTGCCAATTCGGCAGTGAATTACGCTAATTATGACAATGACAGTGATGGCTACGTTGATGCGTTCATCGTCATTCATGCTGGCCAAGGTGCAGAGGTTACAGGTAACAACCATGATATCTGGTCACACAAATGGGTGCTACCAAGTGCGTATGCTGCCGACGGGAAATCAGTTTATGCATATTTTACGGTACCTGACGACGCCAATGTGGGGGTTTGTGCACATGAGCTTGGACATTTGCTCTTTGGATTTCCCGATCTTTACGACACAGATAGTTCCAGTGCCGGAATCGGCAACTGGTGCCTGATGGCAGGAGGGAGCTGGAACAACGGGGGTAAAACGCCTGCACATCCAATGGCATGGTGCAAACTGAAACAGAACTGGGTATCCGTGTCAAATATTACCGCTAATTCCGCGACGCCAGCCAACATAAAGGATATTAAGTCCAATTATCTGGCGTATCGTTTATGGAAGAATGGGGCATCCGGGAATGAGTATTTCCTTGTTGAGAACAGGCAAAAAACAGGTTTCGACAGTTATTTGCCAGCACCTGGACTTCTCATCTGGCATATCGATGACAGTATTGCAAGTAATTCTAATGAAGCTCATTATAAAGTTGCACTGGAGCAGGCGGATGGGAAGAAAGACCTTGAGCATAACGTAAACAGGGGCGATGCAGGCGATCCTTTCCCCGGTTCAAGCGTTAACAGAAACTTCAAAGACACAACCAATCCCAATTCGAAATCTTACGCAGGCACTGGAACATGTGTTGAAGTAAAGGAAATCAGTGATCCTGCTACCATAATGACCGCTAAATTTTCAGTCAGTTGTATTGTTAAACCTAAAAAAGAACATTTCAAAGAACTGAAAAAAGAAAATTTCAAGGATGTTAAGGATCATCAGAAAGAGATCTTTATGGATAAACACTATGATAAAATAAAAGACAAATCTGAAAAGGAAAATTACGAGAAACGCATTGATAAAGTAGTGGATGGCAGACCGGGGGACTTTGGTAAAAAGAATTTCTCCCTGGAAGAAAGAATTCTGCAACTGGAGGAGCGGGTGAACTATCTCGCTGAGCCTTTTATCGGGCAAATTCTTCGTCCTGATTTGTCGCAAGGGGCATTTTTGAATGAAGAGGGCTTCAGTCCTGAATCAGGAGAGACAGGTACCATAATGTCCGGTGATGAAAAAGTACAATTTGATACGAAGTAACAAATAAGTTCATAAACGAAATTTCAAGATGTTGTTGCTTATTTTGGCCCAGTCTGACGATACAAGTGCATTCATACTTGGCAACTATCTAAATAACCGGGGAATTCAAACTACTGTTCTGTCAGATGTTGATCTTGTATCCGCCAGGACGTGGCAATTTGAAGCAACAAATGATGAAATGCAATTTATGATCACGTTGCAAAATGGTGAATCGTTTAGTCAGGAATCCTATGATCTCATATATTGCCGGCTAAATCGATTCACCATTTCTCATTTTCCCAAAGTTGACGATCAAAGTTATGCTTCAGGGGAATTCCAGGCGATGGTGTCGGGCTGGTTGGAATTTCAGGCGGCAAAACTCATCAACCCAGTTCACCCTCTGCTCCTTGGGAAACCTGCAGCCAATCCGCTTCTTATTTACCATCATTTCAGGCAGGCAGGTATACCTGTTATCGAAACCGTTTATACAACATCACCCGGAAAAATAAACAATCCTCCATTATCTCTGCAAATGCATCATCTGAATCTGCTGCCGCGAAAACCAAGCATAATTGAGCAAAACGTGAAACCTGAGATCTCCTGTGCCCTCATAACGGGTGAAAAGGTAAGCGGAGTGATGGCTGAACATTATCCTGAACAATTGTTAAAACTAAGGGATATAACCGGACTGGATTTGTTCAAAGTTTTTTTTCAAAAAACTGAAGAAAATGAATGGGGAGCGCTCTATTATACACCGATTTTTAATTTTACAGGAATTGATGAACTGGGTCAGTTTGCAGATTACCTGAATTTCAAGCAAAAACAAATTAGTCATGATCATAATAGCTGGCATTAAATCGGAGGAACCTGTACGTTTGGTTATTGAAAGTGCCGAGCTTGCAGGCCTTGAATATTTTGTTTTCAATCAGGGAGATGCTCATTTGTATGATATTAATTTTTCAGCCGGGAATAGACATCATGGTGCATGGTTATATGCATCAAACCAGACAATTGATCTTAATAAAGTTAAAGGTGTTTATTTCAGAATGATGGATTCGTCGATATTTCCAGATAATTTGAACAGATTCCGCTATCAGATGGATGATGCATCCAAAAAAAAACTGGTCTTCATCAATGAGGTCTTTTCAAATATTTGCGATATTCTGCCTTGCCGTGTGTTGAACCGGCCCAATAACATGAATTCTAATTTTTCAAAGATATACCAGCTAAAGTATATCAGGGAAGCCGGGTTTAAAATCCCTCCCACCCTGGTCACAAATAACAAAGATTGCGTCAGCAATATGATGGCGCAACACCGTAATCTGATTTTCAAATCCTTAAGTTCAGTCAGATCAATCGTGAAACCCCTGGAAGCTGCCTATTTACAGCGAATGGATATGCTGAAATACCTGCCAACCCAGTTCCAGAAGTGCCTTGATGGCTTTAATGTGAGGGTTCATGTGGTGGAGGATGCCCTTTTCTCCATGCAAATTATTTCAAAGTCAATTGATTACCGGTATTCTGGCAGAGATGGCAATGAATCTGAATTAATACCTTATGAACTTCCAACAGACATTAAAAAAAAGTGCTTTAAACTTTCTGCTTCACTATCATTACCTTTGTGCGGAATAGACCTGTTCATGACGAGTGATGGCGGTTGTTACTGTTTCGAGGTTAATCCAAGCCCGGGCTACAGTTTTTTCCAGCCATCATCATCGACTGAAATTTCTGATGCAATTGTCAAATATCTTCAACATGGAACAGCCAGATAACATGAGTGTACAGGTTATTGAGAACCGGGTTTTCATTGAAGGTGTGATTTTATGTTTGGATGACGGCCAAAGCGAAAAAATTCATCATTGTGTTAAGATTAACATATCACGGATAGAGCAGGTTGAGAACTATCCGGATCTGGTAACAGTGCAGGGGCGTCATGATTTCAGGATGTTGGTACGAAAAGATGATCGAGCTAATATGGATGAACTGATTGGCAAAACGTTTACCTGCCTGGTATCATGGATCATGTTTGACCGGTTGTTCATGCTCAAAGACTCCCTCCAGGTTATAAAGTAAATTCTCTTCAGTTTTATCGAGGCAGTCAGGTAAACCAGGTTTGGCCAAACTGTCTTTATGATTCATTTGTCCAATTGAGTTCGACCGTTGTTCGAGCATTGTTCGACTGTGTTCAGGCATTGATAAGTTCCTGAAGTCGAAGACGACCCCATTAGAAGTTATTACACCGAAACGGGGTCGGAACCAAAAACCAAATTACCCCCCCCTTCCAAACTACTCCACCGTCACCGACTTCGCCAAATTCCTTGGCTGATCGACATTACAGTTGCGCATGACGGCGATGTGATAAGACAATAGTTGGAGCGGGATGGTTGCCAGCAGGGGAATCAGCATCTCCTCCGTGTCTGGGATTTCAATGCAGTGGTCGGCCAGGTTTTTCACAGATTCGTCGCCTTCGGTCACAATGGCGATGATCTTTCCCTTACGGGCCTTTACCTCTTCGATGTTGGTGATCACCTTTTCATAGATGCCTCGGCGGGTGGCAATGAATACAACAGGCATGTGCTCATCGATCAGCGCGATCGGGCCATGTTTCATCTCTGCAGCCGGATAGCCTTCGGCATGGATATAGGAGATCTCCTTCAGCTTCAGGGCTCCCTCCAGGGCGACCGGGAAATTATAACCCCGGCCAAGGTAAAGTGAGTTCTTCACATCCTTATAAATGGTGGCAATCTCTTTGATTTTCTCATTCTGTTCAAGGATGCGTTCTACTTTTGCCGGAATGGAGTCGAGCTCAAGAAGGATCTTTTGGAATACCGAAGTGGGAAGTGTTCCTTTCTTTTGTGCAAACAGCAACCCCAGCAGGGTGAGTACCGCCACCTGTGCTGTAAACGCCTTGGTGGAGGCAACACCGATTTCAGGGCCGGCATGGGTGTACACCCCGGCATGGGTGGCACGTGCAATGGATGAGCCCACCACGTTGCAAATCCCCAGAACAGTTGCTCCTTTTGACTTTGCCAGGTCGATGGCGGCAAGGGTGTCGGCCGTCTCACCCGATTGGGAAATGGCGATCACCACATCCTCCTCATTCAGCACCGGGTTGCGGTACCGGAACTCGGATGAATACTCTACCTCCACCGGAATGCGTGCCAGGTCTTCGATCAGGTACTCTCCCACAAGCCCGGCATGCCACGATGTGCCACATGCCACGATGATGATCCGCTTGGCATTGAGAATTTTCTGCTCGTAATCGCGAATCCCTCCCAGGGTCACAATGCCCTTGTCAACATGAAGGCGACCACGCATGGAGTCAAATATTGAACGAGGCTGTTCGTAAATCTCTTTCAGCATGAAGTGCTCAAAGCCGCCTTTTTCAATTTCATGCAGACTCAGTGTAAGTTTTTGAATATATGGAGAATGGCTCTGGTTTTTTATAGTTTTGATTTTCAGATCCTGGTTGCGCTCAATGATGGCAATCTCCTCCTCGTTCAGATAAACCACGTTGTTGGTATATTCGATGAGCGGGGTTGCATCGGATGCCACAAAAAATTCATCTTTCCCGACCCCGATAACCATGGGGCTTCCTTTGCGGGCAGCAATGATTTTATCAGGAGAATCCCGGGCCATGATCACGATCGCATAGGCGCCGATCACCTGGTTCAGGGCAATACGCACGGCATCCTCAACTGCTGCCTTCTCGCTGATCATGATATCCTCGATAAGATGAACAAGTACTTCGGTGTCGGTGTCGCTGGTAAAGATATAACCCCTGTTTTTCAACTCGCTTCGCAGCACCGAGTAGTTTTCAATGATGCCATTGTGTATGATGGCGAGGGATTTAGTCTGCGAAAAATGCGGATGGGCATTGATGGTGTTCGGCTCACCGTGGGTTGCCCATCTGGTATGGGCCATCCCGATGTTGCCACTGATGTTTTGTCCTTCAACAAACGCTTCAAGGTCAGAAACCTTCCCTTTACATTTGAAAACACGGATGTCGTCATTCAACAGACATATTCCGGCACTGTCATAGCCACGGTATTCGAGCCGGTGTAATCCTTTGATCAGGATCGGGTAGGCTTCGCGAGGTCCGATATAAGCAACAATTCCACACATAGTTTTTGTTTTAATTTAAAACTGTATAGGTCATTTTCAGTTGGAATGGATTCTTCGGGTCACCAGGAACCAGTGGTTTTGTCCCATAAAGCATTATTCTGTTGGGAATAACAGAACTGATTACAGGGGTATTCACCATGATGTAAACCTCAAAATGATTCGTATAAGAATTTTGCAAAATATTCTGCATGTGCTGGGTAAGCCTGAAAAAGTAGGAGTGGCTTGCCACGTCATAGGTGCCACCGAAATAGGCGGAACCTTCATTTTCATCTACCATATACCCGATTCTTCCGGCACTGTCCTGCCGTATCATGGTCAGTGCCACAGGCGGGCCGAAGGTGGATGATGTTTCCATGTTCTTCAGCTGAAGCACGGCATCATTGATGGCAATGATCTTCCCTTTCTCCAGGTCCTTGATGAATGGAAATTTTAATTTGATCTTTACCCCGCCCAACCCTTGCAGGAATAATTTGTTCGCCCCCTGCAAAGAGTCATGGTTGAGTATCTGCTGCTTGAGATCCTGGCTGGCATCGAGGTAGCCGTTGTGGTCAATATTTACAAAACGGGCGCATTTCTCGTTCAGCACCAGGTTAAAATGGAGTGAATCGTTTTGGGGGTCGTCGCCATTGTGATAATAAACCACCAGTTTGGATATCCCGTTGGCGACAGAAAAATTAAGAAGCGCCCCGGGGTTGTTGTTGGAGGTTGTTGTAACATAAAGTCCCTTGACAAATTTGATGAAGGAGGCGTTGGAGGCCAGCACATCTGCCGGCGCCTCCAGGATTTTTCTGCCCAGGTAGTTTGTCTGTTTGCTCAGGTTGATGCGAAGGTGCGGCGCCACTTTATCCTTATAGACTTTCACGCTGTCTTTGGGGTGCGGCGTGAAATCCTGGTCGGCAAGTAAAGTGGGATAGGTAGCCACGCGCTGATTTGAAAAATAGGTGCTGTCGTAGTTGAGATCCTGGCTGATTTCATATACTTTCACGTTCTGCCTGGTATAGGTGGTGTCACCGTATACCCCGCTATAGAACAAGGTGAGTACCAGGGAGTCGAGGACAGGGTTTTTTCCGAAATCAACCCCTTCGGCAATAAGCCTGACCTGGGAATAAAAACCGGTATTCGTCTTGCCGAACCAGGGATCATTCATTGACCCGATCACAAGCGAGGATGTTTTGTCGGTCCTCGACGAATCAACCCTCATCGAAAATGCTTCGACGGTGCAGGTGTCGGTGGTTTTTACATTCAGCGTATCTGAAGGCGGAAGAAGGTCATATCCGATTTGATAGGGGTCTTTTTTGCAGGAAAACAGTACAATAATCAGCAGCATGCCAATTACGAGTGCGGCGGGTAGTTTTGACTGGTAATGGTTCATCAAAAGGTTGCGTTTAGTCCACGGTTACCGGGTCGTTCACAATGACCTCTTCATAGAAGTCGTTGTAAGCATCCACGTAACGATCCATGGGTTGATATTCAAGGCAGGGTTTGTCAATTTCCTTCAGATAGCTGACCAGTTCAGGGTTGATTTTAGGTGATCCGATGATCACGCCATCTGAAAAATCGATCGCCGCCTTTATCACACTAACGTAGTTTGGCGTTTTATAGTGTTTAAGATCCTTGGAAGTGATTCCTTCAAGCTTGATTTTTGCTGCAAAGTCTTTGTGCATCAGTTCTTCAAAATCATCATCATAAATGGAATAGATGACTTTGGTATCGCTGAACAGGGGATTGTCACAATATGCCTTTTTAATGTACAGGGGCAGAAGGCTGGTCATCCACCCGTGACAATGAACCACATCCGGGCCCCATCCCAGTTTTTTTACCGTTTCGAGCACCCCGCGTGAGAAGAAGATGGCCCGTTCATCATTGTCTGAAAAGAATTTGTTGTTTTTATCATGCAGGGTGTATTTCCGCTGGAAATAATCCTCATTGTCAATGAAATAGATCTGCATGCGTGCCTGCTGTATCGAAGCCACCTTGATGATCAGCGGATGGTCGGTATCATCAATGATCAGGTTCATGCCTGATAAGCGGATCACCTCATGAAGCTGGTTTCTTCGCTCATTGATGCTGCCATAACGTGGCATGAAAGTTCTGATCTCCCTGCCTTTTTCCTGAATTCCCTGAGGAAGGTAACGGCCGATGGTTCCCATCGGACTTTCTCTCAGATATGGTGTAATCTCCTGCGCAACAAACAAAACTTTCGCTTTTTCCATGTTTTTCCTCTCGATTATGTCCCTATTTGAAATTCCCTGCAAAGATAGTAAAAATTTTCCGGATAATTTCCAAACAAAAAGTGTAAAATAATGATTTATATCTGATTAGATTTTTTTTAATGCCTTAATGAAAAAAAGTACGTTTCACTGTATCACCTTTTGCCACTTTCCCTGATTAAGCAGGAAAATAGTAAAAACACAAAGGAGGGAAACGTGATGGACTGATTTGAATCAGGAATAAAAGTCCGGGGACCGGCTTTTTTTCAGGTAGGGGCTGCACTTCCAAAACATCGTGGCAAACCGGTTCCGGCCGCCGGTAAATCCGGCCGGAAAACCCATAAAGATCAGAAATCATGAAAACAACCTTTAAAAGCATTGCGCTATTGTTAAGCCTGGTATTCACCACCGGCGTTTTTTCAGCGACCTCCCACGCCGTTATGAAACTGCCCGTCCATGTGGTTTTTTCTGCAAAAGCATATTGGGACGGCCCCTCCAAATCGTGTATTCCCAGGGAGAAGGGAGGGTGCTGCCATATCTGGCTCGATGGCATGGAGCCAGGGGCAGGTGAAATTACGGCAGATATCGTCCTGGTAAAAGATAAGATTATCCAGGCGACTGTCTCCAGGGGGAAGGGAATGACCAAAGAGACCTTCATGAGATATTTTTCGGAAGGAAAATTCAACATCGACGGCCCCATCACCTTTGATCCGGCGGTTCTCTCCAGGCTTGGTATCGATGCCGGTTATGTTGTACCAACAGGAGCCTACCCGGTAAACACAAACGGTGATCAGATGACAATTATATTCAGATAACCGGGACTTTTTAACCCCCTCCCCCCAGCCCCCTTCCCCAAAAAAGAGAAGGGGGAGCTCCCCTCCCTCTTTGGGGAGCCGGGGGAGGGGTATTGCGTCTTCGCGGTAAAAATTGTTTCTAAAAACCCATTATTTAAAGAAGAGTAAAATGAAATCGAAATACATCATCGTGCCCCTGTTTTTGTTGATCTTCAGCGGTTGCGTAACCATCGTAAAATGGAAATACGGCATCACGAACCCCAGGGAACAAACCCCTGAAAAGCTGCATGCCTTTTTGAAAAAGCACAAATATCCCGACACGTGCCAGTTTGTTTTTACAGACTCCTCGGCCTACTTTCACAGGATGAGGGATTCTGTGTTTAAAAAGCATTTGTTCAGCAATATGATCTTCGACCGGCAAGGTTCGCTGCTGCAAAGCGATCCGTCGAAGTGCCAGTGGTCGGGATTTGAGGTTGTCAAATCGCTGAATAAAGATTCTGCTTACCCGAAAAGCCCGGGCCCGTCACTGGCCGGGTTACTCGATCAAATTGAGCCATTTGGACCGGAAATCAGCCAGGTTTCCTTTGTAAAAGATCCTGATTTCACGGTGATTGTAACCTGGGCACTGTTTCTGGGGACGTACAACGCAAGGCTCTTTGAGTTGTCGGAGGCGGTTGCACAGAATCCTGGCGCCCGCATCCGGCTTGTCTGGATTAACATGGACATGCAGGAGCGCTGGAACCTGACGAAAAACCAGAAGCTGGAGATCAGATAGATCATTATTTCCTGAGCAAAGCAGCCATGCCAAATAAACTTTTCAAACAAAATATCTGTGTTGGTTTCACCGAAGAGAAGCGAATTGGTTTTGCTGTTTGCCGGTTTACTGTTCATAAACGGCATCGGACAGAGCCTGAAGGATACCCTGGATTTATCCGGACTGGGGAATCCCGCCGATTCCGGTTTGTCAAGGGTGGCATTTCGAATGGTTCACGACCTGGAGTATTCTCTCTCCTGCTCGGCCCTCCATTTTTTAAACTGGAAGCAGGGCAGTGATGTGAATCTTGTTTCCATCCTGCATCATTTGAAGTACCAGGTACAGTGCACCAACGACAGGTATGTGAAATTCAGCAACACGTTCATCCACGAACTGGGTCTCCGCTACCTGGCCGATAGCATATCACAGTTTCATCCCGATGAAAACACCCTCAACACAAGGCTGGAACTGAGGATTAGAAAAACCATCTCGTTCTTTTTTTATTCCAGCATGACCACCCCGCTGCTGGATTCATATCTTTATAATGTTGATTCGGCCGGGAGACTTCTGAAGAAGCTGTGCGCATCGTTCATGACACCTTTTATAGCGACCTTTTCAACAGGATTCGGATTGAATACGCCCAGGGTGGGAACGCTCAGTTTGGGATTATCTGCAGCCAGGTTCACCTGGATCCGGAACAGGAAGGTCTTCGGCCGGCAGAATGCTCCTGATATTTATGGTGTTACGGAAGAAAAGGGTTTTGCTTTCGAATACGGGATCAGCCTGCACCTGCTGGTTGACAGGGATCTCCTGAAACGCATTCACTGGAACTGTGATCTGCTGATATTTAAAAATTACCGCAAGCCGGCAGATGTGGCACTGAAGAACCTGGTCGGGATCCGGCTCAGTAAATTGTTGAAGATGAACATCCAGACACGGTTGTTTTATGAGCAGGAGGTCAGCAGAAACATCCAGGTTGAAACATTGCTGATCCTTGGTTTGTACGTGAATTTGTGATTTGTGAAATAATTAACAAGGGCAATGTTTTGAATTCAGAAATTGGGTAATTTTGTCGCCTTAAAAAAACTTGTCCGACCATGTATAAGATCACGAAGCACCCGATACTGGATATTCAGAACCATCAGCAGTCCTCATTTTTATTTGAAGGCCAAAAGGTCACAGGCGACCAGGGATTCACCATTGCGGCAGCGCTTCACCAGGCAGGCCATCCTGTTCACAGCCACAGCCTGAGCAACCGGGAACGCAGCCTGGAGTGCGGCATCGGCAAATGCGGCGCCTGTGAAATGCTGGTCGACGGACAGATAAAGCGCATCTGCATCACCAACATCGACGGAGTGAAGGAGGTGATTGAAATTCCGCACAATTACGCCCCGGTGAGCGTGCCTGTGAAGCGTGACGAATCGCTGAACGTATACAGAACCACGGTTGCCATCATCGGTGCCGGGCCGGCCGGACTGGCGGCCAGGGAAGAGCTGAACAGGCACAGGGTTGCCAACATTGTCATCGACAACAACGACCGGATTGGCGGGCAGTTTCTGATGCAGACCCACCAGTTTTTCTTCTTTGAAAAAGAGCAGAAATTTGGCGGCATGCGTGGCTTTGACATCGCCAAAACACTGGCCGGCGACAGTCACGAAGGCATCTTTTTAAACTCTACCGTGTGGGATATCCTGGAGGGGGGCCGGATTGCCGTGAAGAACATCCGCACTGAAGAGATCTATTACGTTGATGCCGAATACCTCATCACGGCTACCGGTGCGGTTCCCTTCATGCCGGCTTTCGAGAACGACGACCTGCCGGGGGTGTTTACTGCGGCAGTGGTGCAAAAAATGATGAACCAGGAGCTGACGCTGCTGGGCAAAAACATCCTGACGGTCGGGGCAGGGAACATCGGCTACCTGACATCCTACCAGCTCATGCAGGCCGGGGCAAATGTGAAAGCCATCCTCGAGGCCATGCCGGGCGAAGGCGGGTTCCCGGTTCAGGCAAACCGTGTAAGGCGGCTCGGAATACCCGTTCTTACCTCACACATCCTGCTGAAAGCCATTCCCAATGAAAGCCATGACGGGATCGTTGGCGCCGTGGTCGCTGAATGTAAAGATTTTAAACCCATCCCGGGAACAGAAAAGATCATCGACGGAATTGATGCCATCAATATATGCACGGGGCTGGTCCAGGATGACCAATTGCTCATCAAGGGCAACGAGATCTTCGGCCGGAGGTGCTTTGGTGCCGGTGATGCCATCCGCATCGGGGAGGGCACCAGCGCGGTTCTCCGCGGACGGCAGGCCGCTTTTGACGTGCTGCATGAGTTGGGTGTGAATTTTAATTATGATGAATATCTTGCCTTGTCGAAAGAGTACATCGATTCGCAGCAGCACCCTGTCAGGGTGATTCCCGAACCAGCCGTGCCAACGCCCGAAAGGATGAAGGAAAAGGGGTTCGTACTCATCGACTGCCTCTATGGTTTCGCCTGCAACCCCTGCGCCTTTGCATGCCCGCACGGAGCCATCACAAAATCGTCAACCAGTACCGTGCCTGTCATCGATTTCGACCGGTGCATCGGATGCATGGATTGTGTTTACCAGTGCCCCGGACTGGCAATTTTCGGATACAATATAAAAAAGGAGTGGCTCTTCC
Source organism: uncultured Bacteroidales bacterium (assembly GCA_903926565.1). Taxonomy (GTDB): domain Bacteria; phylum Bacteroidota; class Bacteroidia; order Bacteroidales; family FEN-979; genus CAIVAT01. The sequence goes on along the minus strand of CAIYJU010000136.1, from coordinate 35,747 downwards.
TTCCCATCGAATACGAGGTGGCTGAAAAATCGGCATGTTACCTGGTCGATAATGCGGGCCGGAAACTGGGCGAAGGCGTCGTTGAGAAAATCCTGCGTAAACCCAACAAGACCAACATTGCCAGGATACTTTCCCTTACCGTTCATGGCGAAGAGCTGACGAACATACGCGGTTTTATCGTCAGGGAGAACTACCCTTTGCCGGTGGAATTCAAACCCAGCCCTGCGACAACGAAAGAGACCATGTATGTATGCCATTGCGATGATGTGACCATGGATGAGGTACTTGAAACCATCGGCGACCGTAAGTTTATCTCGGTGGATGAGGTCAAGCACACCACCCGCCTCGGCATGGGAGCCTGCCGTGGAAAACGGTGCATCAAGCGGTTGAAAACCACCCTTTCCGGCACCGGGATCTCCATTGTGGGAGAGCCTACCCCCCGCGGGCCGCTCTCGAACCAGGTAGCCATGGGTGAACTCTATCCCCGGCTGCTTCACGAAAAGGTGATCACCAGCGTAAATGGGCAAAAGCCGGAGAAGATCCGCGTGAAATCTGTGGTTGCCGGTGGAGGAATTGGCGGAAGCGCGCTTTTCCGCTACCTCGGCGAGGCAGGGATGGATCCGGTGCTGCTCAACTTCGGCCGGGGCGCCTCGTGGCGCAACATTGCCGGCGGCCGCCCGAACTTCTCCATGCCGGAACTGTCGGATATTGCCGTTCATAACCATGAGATTTTCAAGGAACTGCAAAAGGTTCACAACATCGACTACCGGCCGATCAGCTATGTCACCTTTGCACATGATGACACCATGTACCGGTCGCTGGTTGAATCTATGGCATGGTCGGATGCCTATATGGTTGACCCGGGTGATTTCAGAAAAGAGATCTCCCCGCATATCAACCCGGATCTTTCAGGATATATCTCGGCACTCATCACCCGCGACTGCTGGCAGGCCACCCCGGGCCGCGTGATCGACCTGATCCGGCGGATGGGGATCGACAAAGGAGGTGTGGTTGAGGAGGATTGCAAACTGATCGATGTGAACCGGGTGAACGGACTTTATACCATCCTGGTTCAGAATCATCAGCACCATTACATTGAATATGAGACGGAGGTCTTCATCAATGCCCTCGGACCTGAAGGGGAGAAATTCGCCCGCCGGCTGAACATCGAAACCGGACTCTTTCCGGTGAAACACCAGGCGTTTATCACACGCCGGTTGCCGATGATGGGAAAGGACGGGATGCCCCTGCCGATGCTGATCGACCGCCGGAGATACAAGGGGTTCTCGGCTGTTTATGGCCAGCAGCTCGCCGAAACAGGACAGATCATCGGGTGTGCTTCCCCGGCTGTTGAACCGATGGAGGCGGATAAGAACATCAGGATCAACTCACAGGATTTCATAGAGATTGCATCGGAAATATTCACCAACTGGATTCCGGAACTCTCATCCGTTGGTTTCCAGGCCGTGTGGGCCGGCTATTACGTTGAACCCCGCATGATCATTGACCCTGAACTCGGGCTGTTCCTTGGTCTCCGCGGGCAGGGTTTCATGCTGGGCCAGTACCTTGCAAAAATTTATGTGGATAAGCTTCTTGGAAAACCTGTTCCTGCTTACTTCGACCGGCTGAAACTAACCGAAGACGGGATTTTGGAGAAGGCGTTCAAGTAAACCGAGCCCGGGGATTCTGGACAAAATTATTGTTCAATAAAATTTAACCGCAGAGGGCCGCAGAGAAGGCGCAAAGAACCGCAAAGAAAGAAAAGATGCCCCTCTTTGCGGTTCTCTGCGTAAACCTCAGCGGCTCTCTGCGGTAAAAAAACGTATATGTACCGGCAACTACTCAACAATCATCTTCCCGCCATAGCTTTTACTTCCGTTTGAAAGCCTGATAGCGTATGTTCCTGAAGGCTGACCATAAAAAAATCCCGGGTGCCCGGGATTCTCGCTATGTTTTTTTATTTAATCAGTTTAAAATCATTTCGTCCAATCCTCCAACGCAATACCTTTTATTCTGGTGAAATGGTCAGTATTGTTTGTCACCAATGTCAAATTATGTGTGACAGAGGTAACACCAATCAACAAGTCAAAGTCGTCAACCGGAGTTCCGGCTTTTCTTAATCGGGATTTCTCTTTTGCATACAGGTCAAGAGGTAGTTTTTATCCTTTTTTTCGCTGTTTTCAACACCAAACATTAATTCGGCGAGTGTGATTTCCGAAATAAAACAGTTATCGGGATTGGCTTTCTCAAATTTTTTATTGAGATCAAATTTGCCTTTGATGTAATAAATGCAAATGTTCGTGTCAATAAGGTATTTTTTCAAAACTGTTCAATTTGCCGGTTTAAGGTTCTGCTATTCCTCATGTCATTGATGATTTCGTCAGCCGTTTGTTTTGAATCCCAGGCACCAAATGCCTTGTAAAAAGAGTTTTTCCGCTCGGTGATGTCAGTCTTAACCGACAGCGTAAGTTTTGAGATGAGGTCAAGTTTGTTGCTTGGGCTAAGATTGTCCAGCAGCCTCAGGTAACCCTCAATGAGTGTTGTATTTATATCTATGGCTTTCATCTTAGTCGTGTTTAATTGATATAGCAAAAGTACTGAAAAATGAGGCACAAAACAACTCCACCTTTCATTGGCCATTGCCAGGGTTGAGAATGTAAAATAAAGGACAGCAAAAAGTTGTGGATTTCATATATTTGTAAAAAAGAAAGGCAATGCAACCGATAATTAATGAAAATATTGACCAGATAGATGCATTATGCAGGTCTTTCAAGGTAAAGACATTATTCGCTTTTGGTTCGGTTTGCTCAGATAACTTCAATGAAAATAGTGATATAGACCTGCTGATTTCATTTAAACCGATGGATTATAGCGATTATGCGGACGCTTATTTTGAGTTAGCTGAAAAATTTGAGGCGCTGTTCCAACGTCCTGTTGATTTGGTGACAGATAAATCTTTATCAAATCCATACTTTATTGATTCCGTTAATCAATCTAAAGTTCTGCTTTATGAATAGTGAAGTAAGAAAATTCCTGTTTGATATTCAGGAGTCCATCGATTCCATTGAAAAATACCTTGGCGAAAGCCGTGATTTTACTGTTTACAAATCAAATAAAATGCTCCGTCGGGCCATTGAACGGGAGATTGAAATCATAGGCGAAGCCATGAATCGCATTGATCAACTGGATTCAACAATTCTTATTTCAAGTAAGAAGCGAATAATTGGGATGCGTAATCGTGTGATCCATGGTTATGACCGGATTGATGATGAAATTATTTGGGGCACGATCATCAGACATTTACCACTGTTAAAAAAGGAAATAGAAAATTTACAGTTCTAAAAAGACACCTCAAAAAATGCGATGATTATCAATTTGTTGTTCAATAAATTTTAACCGCAGAGAGCCGCAAAGAAGGCGCAAAGAACCGCAAAGAAAAACATTTGTGCCAGACTCTTTGCGGCCCTCTGCGTAAACCTCTGCGGCCCTCTGCGGTAAAAAAAACTTATACGTACCGGCAACTACTCAACAATCATCTTCCCCCCGTAGCTTTTACTGCCGTTTGATAGCCTGATGGAGTATGTTCCTGAAGGCTGACCATAAATATTAATTCCATCCTATTTTACCTCAATCTGATCCCGGAATTTTATACCCGATCTTTTCTCTTGGCTGGTTTTCTTGCAGAATAAGTTCTTTTATTGCTTCGAAAACCAGCATGAACTTCTTGTCATATTTTTCTTCAAGGGAGTCGATACGTTTAATCAGATCCTTATTACTATCAATCAATTGACGGAGATTAACAAAAGCACGCATGATGGCGATGTTGACTGAAATCGCACCTTTGCTTTTTAAAACGCTAGACAACATTGCCACTCCAAGTTCAGTAAAGGCCATTGGAGCTGCTCCACCTAAGAAACTCCTGGACGGTATCACATTTTGTGATACCATCTCATCTACCTCCAGGGATGACAGCAGAAACATGAAATCGACTGGAAAGCGTTCTATGTTTCTTTTTACCTGTTGTTTTAAAGCGCGGGTTTCTACTCCGTATAAAGTTGCCAGGTCAAAATCAAGCATGACTTTCTTTCCCCTTACCAGAAAGATGCGTTGAACCAGCAACTCCTCTGAAATTGAAAGTTTGTTTTCCATCATTCCTTTTCTGCTTAATCAGGAAAACAGGAAAAGGTAATCTGTTGAGACAAAAAACAAAATCCATTTACCCGGGAAAAAGGATTAATCCCGATTGCCTTTACTTCCAATCGAAAGCCTGGCAGGGCAAGGAAGTGTTTGTTATTTCACGAAGGTAAAAGAAGGTTCAAAAAATTACACGAAGAAAAACACACCCTTTAAGGTGATAATCGTTAAAAAAGGGTTAAACGTTTTGTATTGTGACCTTCGTGAATCTTCGTTTAACCTCGGTGTATCTTCGTGAAAAGAAATTAGCCAACTGGTGGAAAAGGCTTGTATTTGCCGAAAACATTGAGGTTGTCACAATTTGTGATCGCTTTTTCCTGCTTAATCAGCAAAAGCAGCAAAAGGTGGTATGCGGGATTGAAAAGTTCTTAAAAATAGTAGTAAACCCCCAGCAATATCCTCAGGTTGCCGATCTCCTTTGAATCGGAAACCGTTCCGTTGCTGTTCGTTTTGCCATAGGCAGCAACCGTGTAGTCAAGCTCAGAAGCAAACTTCAGTTTGCTTACCGTGAGTATCAGCCGGGGGGCAACCCGGTAGAGGTAGTCGGCGCTGGCGCCACGGGAATAGAAAGGCTCTGCGATGTTCGCAGGCACAGTGCCGTCGATTTTAACAACCTGGAATTTTTCGGCATTTTTGATATAACTCAGGTCTGTTCCGGCACCAAGGTTTTTGCTGAACCCGGCATAGATACCGGCTGATAATTTTGTTCCGTTGGTTTTAAAGTCGGCCCATACAGTGGCGGTGCGGATGGCGGCATAATCGACAATTCCTTTGTTGGGATCAACCATGCTTTTTACGGCATACCCGCCAATCATGTTGTAGGCAAAGCAGTTTTCCCCGTAAACGCCGCCCAGTTTCATGGTGACTTTCGCCAATTTCAGTTTTGCAAAGAAGTTAAAGGTGAGGGCGGGAGACTTTGCCGTGGTTTTATAATTCACGATGACGGCATCGGTGTGGTGAACCTGGTTGTTGTAAATGGTGTCAACAGCGGGTGTTTTCACGACCATGGTTCCGAGCCGTGGGGTCAGCATCAGGTAGTCCACGCTGGCGCCGATGAGGAATTCGCTTTTTTTCTCCGGATATGCAACACCATATTGCACCTGGAATGCAAATTCTGGGATGATGGAATTCCGGAGATATTTCGCGCTTGGACCATCTGGGCCGGTGCTTGTGGCATCCACCTGTGAAATAGCTGCAAGCAGCAGTTTAAAGTTTCCAATCTGACGGGTGACCCTGACCTGCGGGTTGCGGGTAAAAATAACAAATGGAGCGCCCCCGTTCAAAGAAACAGGTTCGGGCGAAGCTGCAGGCAAATAGAGCGGATGCCAGGTCTGTCCCAGGAGCAGCTCGGTTTTGGCCCAGTTGAGTTTGACAAAAGCATGCCGCAGCCTGAACACATTCATGTTGGTGTTGACATTTCCGTAAAATTCGCCTTCAATCAATCCCGAGGTTTTGGCTTTAAAAATATCCGGGCCGGTGATGGTTCCCGTCACCCTTGTCTGGATGCTTAGAATGTTGTAAGTCCCTTTCGCGTTGATGTCGTTGCCATCGGGATCAAGTTTGACCTTTTCAGGATAAAAAAGCCATTGGCCTTCACGGGCCATCACTGTTTGACGGGTGTCAAAGAAAATATCGGTGTTGACGTATCCAGAGAAGCTAATTCCGAAAAGAGGTGTTTTTTTTGTTTCAGTGGCAGCGGGTTTTGCTTCCGGTTCAGATTTCGGGGCAGGGTTTTGGGCAAGGAGCCGGGTGGTCAGCAGGATCCCGGTTAATGTAATGGTTAACAATTGTTTCATGCAACTTCAGGTTTTGGTTTCGGAGTGCAAAGGTGCAATTTTTTCCCCAATTGTTAATTACATAACAGAATAACGTACTGATATGGTGTTGTCTCTGTCGTCACTTGTTGCAGATCCTGAAAATAACCCTAAATTTGCTCCCTGAAATCGTACCCGGCTTTATGACCTCCCCCGACCGTTTACTGCTTGTCCACCCGTTCGACTTTTAAAATGAACATCCACAAACTCAACAACATCTTCAATCCCCGGCGGATCGCACTGATCGGCGTCACGACCAACCCCAACAGTGTGAGCGGGAAGGTCCTGATCAACCTTGTAAGCGGCGGTTTCAGGGGCGTGGTTTACCCGGTAAATCCCGACAACGAAGCGGTGATGGGTATTCCGTGTTATCCGGAGGTGAAGAGCCTTCCAAAAGTTCCCGATCTTGCCATTATCTGCACCGCTGCTGAAAAAGTACTTTCCGTGATCAGGGAATGCGGGGAGTTCGGGATTCGCGGCATCATCATCATGTCGGCAGGTTTTAAAGAGATCGGCGAAGAGGGAAAGAAACTGGAAGATCAGATCCGGGCTGAAATCCGGAATTATGAGGGGATGCGGGTCATCGGCCCGAACTGCCTTGGGATCATCGTTCCCGGGCTGAAGCTGAATGCTTCATTTGCGGCCGACATGCCCAAACCCGGGAACATTGCCTTTATTTCCCAGTCGGGAGCGCTGTGCACTTCGGTTCTTGACTGGGCCATGGAGGGGAAGATCGGGTTTTCACAGTTTGTCTCCATCGGCAACAGCATCGATGTGGAGTTTGGCGACCTGATCGACTATTTCGGGGAGGATGAGCAAACCCATTGCATCATCCTCTATATCGAATCAATTCAGAATCCCCGTAAATTCATGACGGCGGCGAGGGCTTTTGCCCGCAAAAAGCCGATCATTGTGTATAAAGCCGGGAGATTTCCCGAATCGGCACAGGTGGCGGCGTCGCATACAGGGGCCATGGCGTCGGAGGATGCCGTTTATGATGCTGCCTTCCAAAGGGCAGGACTGGCCAGGGTTTATGAGATCGGAGACATCTTCAGTGTGGCTGAGATGATTGGCCGCGGGAAATTTCCACAGGGCCCCCGGCTCGGAATCATCACCAATGCCGGTGGTCCGGGCGTGATGGCAACGGATGCCCTGATCGCTGCAAACGGTGTTCTTGCTGCGCTTTCGGAGGCAACAATGGCAGCGTTGAATGAAAATCTTCCTGCCTACTGGTCGCATGGCAACCCCGTGGATGTGCTGGGTGATGCCCGCTCGAAACGGATAGCCAAAGCCACACAGATCGTACTGGCAGACCCGGGTGTTGATGCGGTTCTTGTCATCCTGACGCCGCAGGCCATGACCAACCCGGATGCAACGGCAAAAGAGATCAGCGCCCTGGTTGCAACCACCCATAAGCCGATATTGGCGGCATGGCTGGGTGGCCAGAGCATGCACAGGGCCGACGACATCCTTGTTGAGAACGGGATCCCGTCTTATAAAACACCCGAACAGGCCATCAGGGCATTTATGACGATGGTGGCCTATAACCGGAACCTGGCAACGCTTTATGAAACGCCCAAAGATATTCCTGTGGAATTCAGCCTTGACCGGCAGCAGCTCAGGATTTCATTTGAAAACCTGGTTGCCGGTCAGCCGTCCGTTCTTCCCGAAAACACCTCGAAAACCATCCTGGAAAATTTCGGGATAGCCACGACGAAGCCTTTTTTCGCATTAAACGCCGATGAGGCGGTTGACATTGCTGCACGCATCGGTTACCCGGTGGTTCTCAAAATACACTCCCATGACATCACCCATAAATCGGATGTGGGGGGTGTTCAGCTCGACCTGGGAACCGAAAAACTGGTCCGCGCCGGCTATGAGAGAATGATGGAGTCGGTAAACTCCAAATGCCCTGAAGCCCTGATTGAAGGGGTGACAGTGCAGAAGATGGCCTCCGCCAAAGATTCGGTGGAGATGATCCTGGGCATTAAAAAAGACAACATATTTGGCACCGTTATCATGGTAGGGATGGGAGGAATCACTGCCGAATTATTTGGGGATAAAGCCCTTGGATTTCCGCCGCTGAACGAACGGCTGGCGCGCCACATGATAGAATCTCTTAAAATCTGGCCGCTCCTTCGCGGATATCGAGGAACACCCCCGAAGAACGTCGATAAACTCATCCAGGTGATGATCAGGCTGTCGTACCTGGCAGCGGATTACCCTGAGATCACTGAGCTGGACATCAATCCGCTGCTTGTTACCCCAGATGATGTTGTTGCGCTTGATGCCCGGATTGTTGTGGATTCAACGGTTGTAAGGCGGGAGGAGGATCCTTATACCCACCTGGCCCTGCATCCTTATCCGGAGAAATACGTAAAATCAACCGTTCTGCAGGATGGAACTGCGGTATTGCTGCGGCCGATCAAGCCGGAAGATGAGCCATTGTGGCTTGCCATGCTGGGATCGTGTTCGAAGGAGTCGCTGTACAACCGGTTCCGGTACTTTTTTCACTGGGAAACCCATGAGGTTGCAACGCGCTACTGCTATATTGACTATGATCGCGAAATTGCCATTGTGGCTGAAATCATGGAGGAGGGGCAAAAGAAGCTGATCGGCGTTGGCCGCCTGGTCGCAGATCCCGATCACGAAACTGTAGAATATGCGGTTCTGATTGCAGATGCATGGCAGCAAAAGGATCTTGGAAATATCCTCACCGATTTTTGCATGGAGGTGGCAGAAGGAGGGAAGCTGAAGAAAATCGTGGCCCAAACCACAACCGATAACAAGCGGATGATCTCGGTTTTTCAAAAGCGCGGCTTCGAAGTTAAAGTAAACAACCACGATTCAACGGTTGACGTAATGAAAGTCCTATAATAATTAACCATAATTTTCGTTAGAAAGCTAAATTTATAAACATGAACAGAAACAGAATCTTTACCATTTTTGCCATTGCAATTACCGTCATGGTCGCCACTTCCTGCGCCATCACCTCACATCCGAATGAAAAGATCATTGTCGGATTATGGACACCTGTCAAGGTTGAAAAAATCGTTGACTCTTCAGCCTTGCTCGCATCACCCGCCATGGCAGGCAATAAGGAGCAGCAGCAATCAAAAACAGGAAAACCTGGCGGCGAAGGCGGAGTGTCAAGGAAAGACGAGGCACTCGACAGGTTGGTTCAATCGGAAAGACGCGCCACCATGGAGATCTTTGCAAATAAAACCGCTGTTAAAAACTTCCCGGGAAAACCATTGCATGCCACCTGGAAAATGAAGGGCAAGGGGACAAAGATCGTGGCCAAAAATGTGGAGAATAAGATGAAGTTCACCATTGAGATACTGGAGATCAGCAAAGTGCAAATCGTTGTCATCGAACACGCTCCGGTGGGAGATGTTAAGATAACCTACGAGAGGCTGCAATAATTTGCGATTGGACGATTGAAGATTGACGAATAAATTTACGATTAACCGATTGACGATTAGCGCTGCCCAATCGTAAATCGTCAATCAAACAATTCAATCTGCAATTGTCAATCGTCCTATCGTCAATCATGCATTTTTTTATTTGGAATCGGTCTATGTAAAGTGTTATCTTTGCTGCCCAAATTTAAACTTTCCAAATATGAAAATCAGATTAAGCACAATACTCATTGCAGGGGCGATGGCTTCCCTGTTGATTTCCGGATGCGACAAAGCCAAAGAGGCAATTCCTGAAACACCGGCACCGGCAAAGACATCTGCACCCACAATTACCGTCAGTGATGGTTACGGTGCACTTGCAGCGGTCCGCTCTGTTTCCTACACCACTGTTTCGGGGATGACCATCCCACTGGAGGTGAATACCGCAGTGGCAGTTTTTTCAACCTCGCCGGGTGGAGGTACCTTTGTTGACGGAGGAACAGTAACACTTAACAGCAAAAGCCTGACGAAATCCTCGAATAATGCCTATGCATACCAGAATTTCACCGACCCGTTGTCATTCAACACCTTGTCCTGGAATGTCTCCGGTTCCGGCTCCGTTCCTGCCATCAGTTATTCCGACGACCGGCCAATTCCTGATTATTCCGGATTTGATGCGCTTCCGTCAACAATTACCAAATCTGCCGGTGTAACCATTGCTCTCGGAAGTGCGATTACACATGCCGACTCGGTATATGTGATCGTTACAGATTACAACAGCCACAGTATATTGAAAAGGGTTGGCGGAAATGCCGCAGAATGTACCTTCAGTGCTTCCGAACTTGCCGGATTCACGGCCGGCCAGGGAATGGTGCAGGTTTGCCCATGGAATTTGAAATCGGAAGATTTCGGTGATAAGAAATTCTATTTCATTATTGAGTCTGCGTTTACGAAGCAGGGAATAACCATTAATTAATTTACGATTGATTGATTTACGATTTACGATTAGCGCTGCTCAATCGTAAATCGTAAATCGAACAATTCAATCTGCAATCGTAAATTATTTGCTTCTTTTCGAATTCAGCCGTTGATTGGTTTTTGCTGTTAAAAGGCTTTTAACAATAATCAACAGCAGTTCATTTGCCTCCTTTTTCAATTCTTTTAGCTGATCCTGGGAAATAAACTCCATTTCTTCAATCATCACCAGCCAGTAGTCTGTCTCATCCAGTTCCTCTTCAACAATTTTCAGTTTATTGATAAAATCCCGCGGCGATTTTGACCTGCAGGCGGCCCTGTAATTCGCCCCGGATGATGATGCTGATCGCGCAATTTGTTTTGATATTATCATTGCAGAGGAGCATTTAGGCAGGTGGTCTGTCATCTTGAGAACCCTGATGCCAAATTTTCGGATGCGTGTTTTTAATTCATCTGTTGTCATTGGATTTTTTTTATCAACTATAATTCGTATTTTTGTTACTGATTAGCCAAGTGATTTATATTTAACATTTTATAATTAATAGCCATGAATTTCGAATTTACCGAAGAACAGATCATGATCCAGCAGTCGGCCCGGGATTATGCCCAGCGCGAACTCATTAAAGACGTTTTGGAACGGGATGCCAAAGCAGAATTTCCGACACACCATGTAAAAGCAATGGCAGAACTGGGCTTCCTGGGGATGCTGGTTGATCCAAAATACGATGGAGGTGGGATGGATACAGTTTCCTACGTGCTGGCCATGGAGGAGATCTCCAAAATTGACAGCTCCGTTTCCGTGATCATGTCGGTGAATAACTCTTTGGTTTGTTATGGGATTGAAGCCTTTGCCACCGAAGAGCAAAAAGAAAAATGGCTGAAACCGCTGGCCAGGGGCGAAAAGATCGGCGCATTCCTGCTCTCAGAGCCGGAAGCCGGCTCTGATGCCACTTCCCAGCGCACCACCGCCATCGACAAAGGCGACCATTACCTTGTAAATGGCGTGAAGAACTGGATCACCAGTGCAAATTCGGCATCCACCTACATACTCATTGCCCAGACACATCCTGACAAGGGGCACAAGGGGATCAATGCGTTTTTGGTGGATCGCCACTCGCCAGGCATCAGCCTCGGCCCGCATGAGGACAAGATGGGTATGCGCAGCAGCGACACCCATTCTGTTATGTTCACGGATGTGATCGTACCCAAGGAAAACCGGATCGGCGAAGATGGCTTCGGTTTCAAATTCGCCATGAAAACTCTTGAAGGAGGCCGCATCGGCATCGCATCACAGGCACTCGGCATCGCCCAGGGAGCGTTCGATCGGGCACTTCAATATGCCAAAGACCGGAAGGCGTTTGGTACCGAACTAATTAACCACCAGGATGTTGCTTTCAAACTTGCCAAAATGCACACCCGCATCGAAGCAGCCCGTTATTTCTGCCTGAAGGCAGCATGGCTGAAAGACCAGGGCAAGCCTTACGGCACTGCCAGCGCAATGGCCAAATACGATGCCGCAGAAACAGCCATGTATGTGACCACGGAAGCTGTTCAGATCCACGGCGGGTATGGTTATGTGAAGGAGTATCATGTTGAACGCCTGATGCGCGAAGCCAAGCTGACCCAGATCTATGAAGGTACCAGTGAGATTCAGCTGATGATCATCTCAAGGGCAATTTCAACATAATAGACACGATGAACACACCCGAAGTCTATAAACCCCAGAACCACATACGCATCGTTACTGCCGCATCCCTGTTCGACGGGCACGATGCCGCGATCAACATCATGCGCCGCATCCTGCAGGCCAGTGGCGCCGAGGTGATCCACCTTGGCCATAACCGTTCGGTGCAGGAGGTGGTTGATTGTGCCATCCAGGAGGATGTTCAGGCAATTGCCATCACCTCTTACCAGGGCGGGCATATCGAGTATTTTAAATACATGTTTGATCTTCTGAGGGAAAGGGAGTGCGGCCACATCCGGATCTTTGGCGGGGGCGGCGGAGTGATTTTACCACAGGAGATCAAAGAGTTGCATGAATACGGCATTGCGCGGATCTATTCACCCGACGATGGCCGGGAAATGTCGCTTCAGGGCATGATCAACGATTTACTGATCAGGTGCGACTTCCCCGTTGGAAACCAGGATAAGTTCGACCTGGGAAAGGTGCACGACAAGGATTATAAAGAGATTGCAGGTCTTATCTCAGCTGCAGAAAATTACCCTGAGAAAAGCCGTAGTTTGTTTGATGCAATTACGAAACTTGCTGAGGAGAAACATATCCCGGTCCTCGGAATTACCGGCACCGGCGGGGCAGGGAAATCATCCCTGGTGGATGAAATAGTGCGAAGGTTTCTCACCGATCTCCCGGACAAGACCATGGCCATCATCTCCATCGATCCCTCCAAACGAAAAACAGGAGGAGCATTGCTGGGCGACCGCATCCGGATGAATGCCATCTTTAACCCGAGGGTGTATATGCGATCGCTCGCCACCCGGCAATCGAATCTCGCCCTGTCCAAATATGTGAAAGATGCCATCAATGTGGCTAAGCTTGCAGAATTTGACCTGGTGATCGTAGAAACTTCGGGCATCGGGCAATCCGATACCGAAATTGTCGACCACAGCGATGTTACGCTCTATGTGATGACCCCGGAATACGGTGCAGCCAGTCAGCTGGAGAAGATCGACATGCTTGACTTTGCAGACCTGGTTGCGATCAATAAATTCGACAAGCGCGGCGCCCTGGATGCCCTGCGGGATGTAAAGAAACAATACCAGCGGAACCATAAAACTTTTGACCATCCAGTGGAGGAGATGCCGGTTTATGGAACTGTCGCCTCCCAGTTTAACGATCCGGGCGTGAATGAACTATACAGGGCCATCATTCGCATGATCCTGGCAAAGACGAGCATTTCACTGCCCACCAAGTTCGAAATACAGGCAGATGTAGCAGAGAAGATATTCATCATTCCCCCATCGCGTACCCGATATCTGGCAGAAATTGCAGAGACAGTGCGGAATTACAATCACTGGACTGCAGCCCAGGCCAAAGTGGCACAGCGGCTTTACGGCATTGCGCAAACCATCGAAACGCTTACCAGCACCCACCCTGACGGGGTCCACCACCCTGACGGGGTGAAATCGTCCTCCAACAGGACCGGCATGCTGCTGGAACTTGACTTGTTGTTTGAGCAAACCCTGAAACAACTCGACCCCCAGAACCACGACATCATAAAAAACTGGAATCATAAGGTCAGATCATACCAGGATGAATTCTACACCTACAAGGTCCGCGACAAAGAGATCAAAGTCGAAACCCATACCGAATCTCTTTCCCGGCTGAAGATCCCAAAGATTTCGATGCCGCGTTATGAGGCCTGGGGTGACATCCTGAGATGGAACCTGCGTGAAAATGTACCTGGTGAATTTCCGTATGCCGCCGGGGTGTTCCCTTTCAAGCGCGAAGGCGAGGACCCGACGCGCATGTTTGCAGGCGAGGGGGGCCCTGAACGTACCAATAAGCGATTTCATTATGTCTCGTTTGGCATGCCATTCGTCAGGCTTTCAACCGCGTTTGATTCAGTGACGCTGTATGGTTTCGACCCGGGAATCCGGCCCGATATCTACGGCAAAATCGGCAATGCCGGGGTCTCCATCGCCTGCCTCGATGATGCAAAAAAACTCTACTCAGGCTTCGACCTTGTAAACCCGAACACCTCCGTATCGATGACCATCAACGGTCCTGCCCCTACCATGGTGGGCTATTTCATGAATGCCGCCATCGACCAGCAGTGTGAGAAGTATATCCGGGAACACGGCTTGGTCGCTGAAGTGGAGAAGAAAATTGACGCAATTTATCAAAAAGCAGAAACCCGGCGGCCTGAATACCAGGGCGATCTGCCAAATGGACATGACGGGCTGGGCCTGATGTTGCTGGGCGTTACCGGCGACCAGGTGCTGCCCCCGGCAGTGTATGAGAAAATTAAAAAGGAGGCCCTGAACCAGGTTCGGGGCACTGTCCAGGCTGATATCCTGAAGGAAGACCAGGCCCAGAATACCTGTATCTTTTCGATCGATTTTGCCTTGAAAATGATGGGAGACATCCAGCAGTATTTCAACGACAACAATGTCAGGAACTTCTATTCCGTCTCCATCTCCGGGTATCACATTGCGGAAGCCGGCGCAAACCCCATCTCCCAGCTGGCATTCACCCTGTCCAACGGGTTTACCTACGTTGAATACTATGTTTCACGCGGGATGGATGTCAACAAATTTGCGCCAAACCTCTCATTCTTCTTCTCCAATGGCGTCGATCCGGAATATTCGGTAATCGGCAGGGTTGCAAGGCTCATCTGGGCCAAGGCCATGAAATACAAATATAAGGCAGATGCCAGGTCGCAGATGTTGAAATACCACATCCAGACCTCCGGCAGATCGCTGCATGTGCAGGAGATCGATTTCAACGACATCCGCACAACGCTGCAGGCATTGTATGCCATCTATGATAATTGCAACTCGCTGCATACCAATGCGTATGATGAGGCGATCACCACGCCCACCGAAGATTCGGTTCGCCGGGCCATGGCCATCCAGATGATCATCAACAATGAGCTGGGACTGGCAAAGAATCAAAACCCGATCCAGGGAGCATTCATTATCGAAGAGCTGACCGACCTGGTGGAAGAGGCCGTGATGCTTGAGTTCGAGCGGATTTCGGAACGGGGCGGTGTGCTTGGTGCCATGGAAACGATGTACCAGCGCAGCCGGATCCAGGAGGAGAGCCTCTATTATGAAACGATGAAGCACAACGGAAAACTGCCGATCATCGGGGTAAATACCTTCCTTTCAAGCAAGGGATCTCCCACCGTACTTCCGGGGGAAGTCATCCGGGCTACCGAAGAGGAGAAACAATACCAGATTGCGATGCTCGACAACCTGCATCAGACCAATGCGGAGAAAGCTGCATTAATGATTGAAAACCTGAAGAGCGCTGCAATAAGAAATAGTAATATCTTTGAAAGCCTGATGGAGGCGGCAAAGTATTGTTCCATCGGACAGATTACCGATGCACTTTTTGAAGTGGGCGGACAGTACCGCCGCAGCATGTAACACCTTAAATAACAAGACGTATGACCCTGTTCAACATTTTGGTTGTCAATCCCAAGGATTACCTTACCCAGATCGCTGCATACCAGAATCACAAACTCCTGTATATGATCAGTAGGAAGCATTCGGCTGCTGAACTTTCTTCGTTTAAGTCAGTGTACGACCAGGTTCAGTTCCGCAAGGAGAGTGTACTGCGGGAGATTAAAAACAATGAATTTGACCCCAGCGAACTGAAAATCGTCATTTCGCGCGGAGGATTGATCAAGCCGGTAAAATCGGGCGTATTCGAAGTGAACGATTTGTTAAAGAAAGACCTTCTGCACAGTCCTGTGGGAGAAGACGTTATCAACATTGCCGGCTTGCTTGCCGATGCCATTGCAGCCGAAGTTCCCGGGGCAAGGGCCATGATCGCCGACCCTACCGTGGTTGACGAATTTCATGACCTGGCAAGGATAACAGGGTCGCCTGAAATAAAGCGCAAATCGATTTTCCATGCGCTGAATCAGAAGGCTGTTGCGAAAATGCATGCTGAAACCCACAAGAAGAAATATGAAGAGCTGAATCTGATAGTTGCACACATTGGTAACGGAACTACAGTAGGGGCCCACTGTAAGGGCCGGGTGATCGATGTGAACCAGGGATTTGAGGGCGATGGTCCGTTCTCCATGGTCCGCAGTGGCTCGCTGCCCATGGGCTATGTGGTTAAAATGTGTTACAGCGGAACCAAGACACTCGATGAGATGCTTTGCCTGCTCACCCATTGTGCCGGGGTCAATGCTTATCTCGGAACCAGGGACATCAATGAAATAGAAAGCCGCATCAACAATGGCGATGAACATGCCAAACTGATCATGGAGGCCATGGCGTACCAGGTGTCTAAGTGCATCGGCGAGATGTTTGCCGTGCTGAAAGGCGAGGCGGATGCCATCCTCATCACCGGCGACATTGCACACAGCCAGTTTGTGGTGCGCAACATCATCGAACATGTTGAAAAATTCGCTCCCATTTTCCTTTATCCCGGAGATAACGAACTCCAGTCGATGGCGGGGAACGCACTTCGGGTGCTGAAGGGGGAGATGCAAGTACAGGAGTACGTTTAAAAAAATCAAAGATCAAAATGCAAAGTCAAAATGCAAATATTTTGTGCTTAGTCAGCTATCTCAATAATTTTGCATTTTGACTTTGCTATCTGCACTTTGCATTTAATTTTAATGCTAATGAACTTATATCCAATAAACACCGGCAATTTAAAGTTAGACGGTGGCGCCATGTTCGGCGTGGTGCCTAAAGTTATATGGGGCAAATCCTATCCCAGTGATGAAAACAACCTCTGCAACTGGTCGATGCGCTGCCTCCTCATTGTGGATGGCGATCGCAAAATCCTGATCGATTGCGGGATCGGGAATAAGCAACCGGAAAAGTTCATGGCGAATTATCACCTCAACGGGGATGATACGCTGGAAAAGTCGCTTGCAGTGCACGGTTTAACCGTCGATGATATCACCGATGTGATCCTGACTCACCTCCATTTTGACCATGCCGGGGGCGCCATCCGCTGGAATGCTGACAGAACGGATTATGAAGTGGTATTTAAGAATGCCACTTTCCGGACCAGCAGGCAGCAATGGGAGTGGGCTACCAGTCCCAACAACCGGGAAAAGGCCTCTTTCCTTAAGGAGAACATTCTCCCGATCAAGGAGAAAGGGCACCTGGAACTGATCGAAGGCGACATGGAACTCTTCCCGAATGTATCTGTCCGCATTTTCAACGGCCACACAGACGGGCAGGTGATCCCATTCATCCGGTATAAAGACAAGACCATCGTTTATATGGCCGACCTGCTGCCATCTGCCGCCCATATTCCCCTGCCGTGGGTGATGAGTTACGATACCCGCCCGCTGATAACCCTGAAAGAAAAGGAAGCATTTATGACCGAAGCCGCCGAAAACGGGTATGTGCTGTTCCTTGAACATGACCTGTATCATGAATGCTGCACTGTTGAAGCTACTGAAAAAGGGATCCGGCTGAAAGAAACGTTTTCACTGGATACGGTATAATCAATAATCCCCCGGTTCGGGTCTTTTTTTTATTTTCTCTGTGGTTCTCCTTTTCATCTCCTTTTAACTCTGTGTAATTAAAAAAATTACACGGAGAACCTCAGAGGAGACACGGAGGAACACGGAGAAATGAAGTATTAAATTGTGGACGGGTGAATCAAATGTTTCCTGAAAATGGTACATTTGTATAAATAGCATCTTTTGTATAAAAGCTCCGGAATGAAAAGCAGAAACCTTCAGACAGAAATCGATACCTGTTATTTGTACCAGGTGCTTGCAACGCACGAACCTGACCCGATTATTGCGAAGGTGTTTGAGAGGATGGGTGAAATTGAGAGAGGTCATGCTGAAGCCCTTGCGAAAAAGGAGAAGATCAGCCCCGATAACCTGATCCAGCCATCGTGGAGGGCGAAAATCCTGCATGCCATCGGGAAGATTTTCGGTTATGATTACCTGCTGGGGGTTTTGATGGACACTGAAAAAAGCATCTCAACCAACATTATTTCCGCCCGGAAAAAGAAAAATCTTGAAATCACAGGGAATGAGACAAATCATGTAAAGATCCTTCGTAATATTCTTGACAGCGAAGAGAAAGTTACCGGAAAACAGCTCTCCAAGTTTGAAAGCAGGCATCGGTCGGTGGGTGGTAATGCCATCCGTGCAGCGGTCCTGGGAGGGAATGACGGCCTGGTATCCAACTTCAGCCTGGTAATGGGGATCGCAGGGGCCACTTCAGGCAACAGCGCCGTGTTGCTTACCGGTCTGGCAGGTTTGCTTGCCGGAGCCTTATCCATGGCCCTTGGCGAATGGATCTCAGTGAAAAGTTCCAAAGAGTTGTACGAAAACCAGATGCAGCTGGAGCTGGAAGAGTTGCAGACAAATCCTGAGGGGGAACAGCAGGAGATCGTACTGATCTACATGGCCAAAGGGATTCCGGAGGACCAGGCACACGAGATGGCCGCGGAGCTGATCAAGGATACAGGCCAGGCCCATAAGCTGCTGGTACAGGAAGAACTTGGCATCAACTCCGAAGAGTTGCAGGGCTCAGCCATGGAGGCTGCATTGTATTCGTTCGGCCTGTTTTCGGTAGGTGCAATAATTCCTGTTATCCCCTTTATCTTTACCACAGGCATGACCGCCGTGGCAATCAGCGTGGCTTTCAGTGCGACGGGCTTGTTCCTGATCGGAGCTGCAATCACCCTTTTTACCGGGAAAAATGTCTGGTTTTCAGGGTTCAGACAAGTTGCTTTTGGCCTGGCCGCGGCAGCCATCACCTTTGGCATCGGAAAAATAATCGGAGTAAGCATGGCTGGATAGATAACCTCAAAATGAAAATTTTTACCGCAATATTTTTATGCTTGGGATTGATGATTTCCGGGTGTTCAAAAGAGCCGGAAAGCCCAAATCAGAAACCTGTGCTGAATGTTTCCACCACTGCCGATGGTCTTGTCATCACCATCAAAGGCAGTGCAACTGATCCTGACGGCACCATCACCGGCCTGAACATCGATTGGGGAGACCAGGTAACTGCACAGGTTGCCGGTAACAAATCTGCTGATTTTTCCCTAGGCCATGCCTATGAAGATCCGGGAACCTTTACCATCCGGGTTGATGCATGGGATGATGCCGGCGACAGCACTTCACGGATTTTAACAGGTTCGCCGGCATACAAAGAGACCTCGCTGGCAGGCATCAAGCCGGGACTGTTCAAAGTATCTGCCAATGAATACCTCATCCTCACCCTCAATTTACATACATACCAGGAGGCAGACCAAAAAATGAAGTTCAACATGATTTCGGATGTCATTGGTAAAATGGACATCGATTTTGTCGCTCTCCAGGAGTGTGCGCAGTATAAAAATGCAGCATTCATCCAGGGGATCATCCGGTCGAACAATGCGGCAATGGTCATTTCCGGCATGATCAGCGAAAAGTACCATACCGGTTATAACTTTGTATGGAACTGGGCGCATTATGGCTGGGATATTTGGGAGGAAGGTGTTGCAGTAATGTCAAAGTATCCGGTTGTTCAGTCGGAAGACAGGTACGTCTCTTCAAGTACCACCACAACCAGCATCACCTCCCGGAAGGTAATCTACGCTTCCTGCCAGGCCCCCGGAGGCATGTTTAACATCTTCTCTGCCCACACACACTGGCGGACCTCCCTTTCCGATGAAGAACAGAGCAACCAGATTAACCATATCAAGCTGATGGTTGCTGAAAAGGAACTTTCATCTCCGGATGCGTTTTCTTTGGTTTGCGGCGATTTCAATGGCAACCCCACGAGCGACTTTCCCTGGAGTGAAGGCTACAACACCATGATGCGCAGCGGCGAATATGCAGATTCATTCCTCGAGATCTACCCGGATGCCAACCAGAAACCTGCACAAAGCATCTACAATACGATCGGAGGCAGCCTGCCGGGAAGGATCGATTATATCTTTCTGAAAAAGAATCCCCATATCATGGTTGTGGGGTCGCAGATCATCTTTACCAGCGGAGTAGTTGGAAATGTCTCTGACCATTTTGGGGTATTGACAAAGGTTTCCATTAACCCATAAAGTGGTCAGTTTTTCGATTTATATTAACTTTGTAAAAAAGAACGACTATGCTGACGAAAGAAAAAATAATTTCAGAGATTCAGAGACTTCCTGATTCCGTGACAATTGATGAAATTATGGATCAGATTATTCTGCTGGAAAAGATTGATAAAGGACTTGCACAAGCGGATAAAGGCCAGGTCCTTTCTGAGGAAGAATTAGATAAAAAAATTAGCTCATGGCAAGAGTAGTCTGGACTTTTCAATCTGCAAATGATCTTGAGAATATTTTTCATTATATCTCCAAGGATTCCTTTAAATACGCCAGAATTTAAGTCCGACCCCATGATCCTAAAAATCCTCGACATTCTACGAATTGTCATTGTCTGCGCCACCACCTTTTTCGGCTACCAAATCGGCTTCGCCCACGGGTACAATCCCGAGGCACAACTCCATTTCATGATTCCGCTGATCATCGTTGCCATTGCCGGGTTTTCGGGTTTTGAAGGGCTGGTATTTGCAAAAAAATCTGCGGAAATCAAGGGCTATGAGGTTGGAAGCAACTATCAGCGGCAATCTGACATCGCCCTGTTATCGTATGCCGTTGTTGCAGTCATTGTATATTTCAGCAACTGGGGCATAAGAGCCGAGCTAACAATCTTTTTCGCCTGCATCTTCTTTTTCTTCTTTGCCGGTGTGAACCATGCGGTGGATGCAGTGAGACGGAAGAACTACAAATGGCAGAACATCAACCGGCCTTTCATCACCCTGCTGCTCATTGCCGGGATGATCTATCCTGTGGTGATGGCCCTGAAAAATCTACCATAAAAATAAATTATCTTTGCCAGTCTGGACTTCTTTCGGTGTGGAAAAAGGAGAATCCCCATATAGAGTTGCCGCCAGTGCTTCGTTTTGCAATTCCTGAATGCATAAAGGATAATGTTTCACGTAATTAATTTGTACCGTAAGACTTCATGAAAAAAAATACAACTATCAATGTCAAAGGAACTGATATTGTTCTTTTTTCAAAAGGAAGTGAAGATTATGTTTCGATTACTGATATAGCAAGATTCAAAAATGCAGCCGAACCCAAGGATATTGTCAAAAATTGGATGCGTAGCCGCACTACAGTTGAGTTTTTAGGATTGTGGGAGAAAATTCATAACCCAAATTTCAAAGGGGTCGAATTCGACTCCTTTATGTTTGAAGCAGGAAGTAATTCGTTTGTACTTTCTCCAACAAAATGGATTGATACCACCAATGCAATCGGTATAATTTCAAAAGTTGGGAGTGGTGGCGGAACTTATGCACACCTTGATATTGCTTTGGAGTTTGCATCATGGGTAAGTGCTGAATTCAAAATTTACATGCTGGTTGAATTCAAACGCCTCAAAGCCGATGAAAATGTCCGACTTAACTTAGAATGGAATTTACAGCGAACCTTATCGAAAGTGAATTATCGCATACATACAGATGCCATAAAAGAAAATCTTATTCCGGTAACACTTTCAAAAGACAAGATAAATATTATATATACCGATGAAGCCGACTTGTTAAATATGGCATTATTTGGCGAAACAGCCAAACAGTGGCGTGATGCAAATCCAACAAGCAAAGGTAACATGAGAGATTATGCTACCTTAGAACAATTAGTTGTATTGTCAAATTTGGAAAGCATCAACTCGGTTTTTATTAATCAAGGATTGGCACAGCATACACGGCTGTTGCAAATCAACCATATAGCTATCACACAAATGAAATCATTGCTTGGCAATAGCCAAATAAAAAAAATAAAATAAATGTTAGATCAGGAAACTAAAGGAAGAATAGGCATTGGAGCTAACATAAAAAGTTTAAGTCAAATTAGTCAGCAATCCCTTACTGTATATAACCTCAATAGCTAATGGTCACACTTCTCGCCTTCTATTTACCCCAATACCACCCCATCCCCGAAAATGATGCATGGTGGGGAGAAGGATTTACGGAGTGGACCAATACAGCAAAGGCCAAACCTTTATTCCCCGGACATTTCCAGCCTAACCTGCCCGGCGAACTCGGGTATTATGATCTCCGTTCGCCGGAAGCCAGGGAGGCGCAGGCAAACCTGGCCCGTGATGCCGGGCTGGGCGGCTTTATCTACTGGCACTATTGGTTTGGCAATGGGAAGCAACTGCTTGAACGCCCGTTCAATGAGGTTGTCGAAAGCGGAAAACCTGACTTCCCGTTTTGCCTTGCTTGGGCCAACCAGTCGTGGACCGGCATCTGGCACGGACTGCAAAATAAGACGCTGATCGAACAAACCTATCCGGGAAGAGAAGATCATATTGCCCATTTTCATTCACTGTTAAAGGCGTTCAGGGATCCACGGTATATCAAACTTGACAATAAGCCGGTATTCTTTGTTTATGAGCCGGCAACTTTCCCGGAGTTGAAAGCATTTACCGCTCTCTGGAACCAACTGGCCATTGAAAACGGTTTCAGCGGGATCTATTTTATCGGCATCAATCATCTCAAATGGGACTACCGGAAGGATGGTTTTAATGAAATGACTGTGTATATGGCCGGGCACTACGTGGATACGTACCAGGAAAACATTTTCAGATCCCTGAAAAACTCATTCAAACGGCACATACTCAGCCGTTATCCGATGGTGATAAAGTATAAATACATAGTCAAAACATACAGGTTTGATAAATTTCCAAACAGGGATTTCATTCCATGCATATTGCCCAACTGGGATAATACACCACGGTCAAAACACCGGGGAATGGTTTTCCAGGGATCCACACCCGAACTGTTCCGGCAGCATCTGAAATCGGCTATCAAATTTGTAATGCAGAACAACCGCAAACACAACCTGCTCATTATCAAATCATGGAATGAGTGGGCCGAAGGCAACTACCTCGAACCGGATGTGCGCTGGGGGCGTCAATACCTGGATGCAATCAAAGATACATTACGTGAGATTAATTCTGCAGGATGACGGTGCCAAAAAAAATATTAATTGTCTATCCTCATAATTTCTATGAGCGGGAAAGTGGTGTCAACACACGTTTTTTTGAATTTATCTCCCTGCTGAAGGAGATGGGGTATGTCACAGATCTCCTTGGTTTGAAGCATTTTAAAAGTTCCTGGAAAAATTTTAATGCCGGGAATTCGAACCACCTTATCAACCGTCTTTTTTTATATGATTTCAGAATCGGTTATCAGGTCCGGCGGCTTTTGGATTTCTTTTCGAACAGGAAAAACAGTGCTGGCAGGCTACTTCCCGACTATGCTTTCCCCGGGATGATATCAAAGTTTCACAGGATTCTTCAACGCAATACCTATGATTTTGTGGTCATCGGGTATGTTTACTGGGCCAATCTTTTAAAAGAGAATTTGCCCGGAAATCCGGTTAAAGTGCTGACGATGGAGGATTTTATTTCTCAGAAATTATATGAGAAATCACCCGGATCCGCGGAAATGAAGGATTCCATCCAGGAAGAGATCACCAGGGTCAATCTTTTTGACAGGGTGATCTGCTTATCACATGAAGAGATGAAATTCTTCTCCGGCAATGCACTGCATCCTGAATATTTTTTCATCCCCATCTTCATGGCCCGCCCTGACCGGACCGACTGTATGAAGAAGTATGATATTCTGTTTATCGGGGATGACAATGCGGATAACATCGAAGGACTGGATTGGTTTTTCACAAAGGTCTTCCCCCTGTTATCGCTTGAAATAAAAATTGTTGTCGTCGGGAAAATTGCCAGGTATGCCCCTGATCTCCCGGGGGTGACGAAAAAACATTATGTGTCCGGTGTTGGCGGGATTTACCCTGCATGTAAAATTTCGATCAATCCATTGAAACAGGGAACCGGAATGAAGGTAAAGGTTGTTGAATCACTGGCTTACGGAATCCCCATGGTTAACACCTCCAGGGGCCTTTGCGGAATGCCCCCGGGATATCCTGATCAATTCATCGTTGCAGATGATCCGGACGGTTTTGCGGGTGAAATTATGCGTTTGTTAACCAATCAGGAATGGTATGAGGAACAATGCCTTCGGGCAAAAAAAATATTCGACGAACATTTTGAAACGAATGTTGTAAAAAAGGAGCTGAACAGAATCTTTTCCAGATAGTGAGGTTATGTCACAAAAAATGATCTTTTCCCTTAATAATGAATGATATAAAACCTGTCATATCCATCGTTACTGTTGTGCTGAATAATGCAGCGGGATTCCGTATAACTGCAGACAGCGTGGCTGGCCTGGATTATCCATTCACAGAGTTCATTGTAATCGATGGCGGTTCTATCGATGGTACGCTCCGGGTTATTGAAGAATACGCCAGCCACATTAAGATCAGGGTTTCTGAACCCGACCGGGGGATTTACGATGCCATGAACAAGGGAATCCGGTTTGCCACAGGAGAATGGATCATTTTTATGAACGCAGGGGATGTATTTGCAAATCCAGGAATACTAACCATGCTTTTTAAGGGCAGAACGTGGAATGCAGATGTTATTTATGCAGACAGTGTTGCTGACTATACCCGTTTCAGGGTGCTTCAGAAGGCCGGTTCCATCGATGATCTCTGGAAGGGCATGCCCTTCTGCCACCAGGCGATGCTTACCCGTACCACCATATTGAAACCACATGGATTTTCCCTGGCATACCCCATTGCTGCCGATTTCGACCTTGTTTACAGGATGCACAGTGCGCAGCGGAGTTTTCACCATTTTCCCGAACCATTATGCATCATTGACGTAAAAGGACTTTCCAGTCAACACTATCTTCAGTCGTGGAAAGAACGATACACGATTTATAAAACTTATGGGGATAACTCTGCAAAAGGGAGGTTGTTTTATGTGCGTTTATGGATATTGTTTGCCTTTACAAGGTTGTTATATAATGTTTTGCCCCAAAAACAAACAGATTGGATCGTGAAATTCAGAAACCGGAATAACAACGTGGAAACAGGAATAAACATCGTGAATAATGAATTTTAAAGACCAGGTTCAGCGAACGATGGCACGGATCTACCTTCGGTACGTCTCGGTTCTTTTCTGTGTTATTGCAGCAATTTCACTTATGTTTAAGCGACCCGGGAAAAAGGC
Organism: uncultured Bacteroidales bacterium; assembly: GCA_903926565.1. Taxonomy (GTDB): domain Bacteria; phylum Bacteroidota; class Bacteroidia; order Bacteroidales; family FEN-979; genus CAIVAT01. The sequence goes on along the minus strand of CAIYJU010000136.1, from coordinate 10,553 downwards.
GGAGAAACGCCTTCTCATCCTGAAACCGGATGCCATCGGGGATTATATCATGTTCAGGAATTTCCTCAAGGTTATCAGGGAGAGTGAAAAATATCGCGACCATCATGTTACTTTTTGCGGAAATGCTGCATACAGGGAGTTTGCGGTGCATTTTGACAGCGGCGTGGTTGACGAATTCATCTGGATTGACAAAAACCGGATCTACCTTGATCTGCCATACTACGTCAGGCTTGCCTGTGACCTTTACCATCAGTATTCAGTTACCATTCACGCCTCGAGATCGAGGGAGTTGCTCTTCGACTATGTTGCAAAGATATCTTCTCCTGTGGAGCGTATCAGCCATCATGGTGATACCGTAAATATTCTCCTTCCCTATAAAAGGATATCTGACCGCTGGTATTCGCGGCTTATCTGGTCTGGTGATCTCTTTTCGTTTGAGTTCGATGCAAATAAGAATTTTTATGAAACCTTGCTGGAGCAGCCCGTCTCATTCATCAAGCCATTTCTTGAAAATACAGATGATACCGGTGCTGGCACGGAGGGGCTTCCACAGAATTTTGTTGCAATATTCCCGGGAGCACAACTCCCATTCCGGCGATGGAGCACCGCCAATTTTGCGTCGGTTTGTGATTTTATCCAACAAAAATATCAGCTGGAAGTGGTGATTTTAGGTGGTAACCCTGACCAGAAACTGGCAGGTGAAATCATGCAACTGAGTCACCATAAACTTGTTGATTTAACCGGGAAAACCCCCCTGAAGCATCTCCCGGCAGTCATCTCCAAAGCCCGTCTGCTGGTAACCAACGATACCATGGCAGTCCATATCGGTGCCGCTATGGGTATTCCGGTTGTGGTGATCTCCCAGATGAACCACTATGGACGGTTTGTGCCATACCCAAATGTAAAAGGGATAAACATGCAGTGTGTTATACCGAAGGAATATCAGAAGGAAGAGGCACGTGTGCTGACTGAAAGGTTTAAAAACGGTTCAGAAGCCGATATCAATTTGATCACGGTTGACCAGGTAATTGCCGCCATTGACCGGACTTTTCAAAGAAATTCCAAGGTTGAAATTTAATTCAGGATGTCCGGACAAAAAAGAATATCGATCATCACGCCTTCTTATAACCAGGCTGAGTTCATTGAACGAACGCTGGAGAGCGTGCAGGCCCAGCAGGTGGATGTTCCCGTTGAACACCTTGTGATCGACGGGGGCTCCACAGATGGCACACTGGATATCCTCAGAAAATACGATGGGAAAATCAGGTTTGTCTCTGAACCTGACCATTCCATGCAGGATGCACTGAACAAAGGATTTGGCATGGCATCCGGGGATATTGTCGGATGGCTCAATTCCGACGACATCTGTCTCCCCGGGGCACTTCAGAAAGTTTCAGCATTTTTCGACCAGAATCCCGGTTGTCTGTGGCTTTACGGGAATTGCCGAATGGTGGATGAGAATGACCGGGAGATCAGGAGATGGATCACCGCCTACAAAAACAGGTTATCTGAAAAATACAGTTATAACAGGCTCTTGACAGAGAATTTCATCTCCCAGCCTGCGGTTTATATCAGGCGAAACGCATTGCAGGCAGCTGGTCCGATTGACATGGGGTTACCCACTGCCATGGATTATGACTTATGGCTCAGGCTGGCCAGACTTGGCAATCCCGGCTACATTGCGGAGGACCTCGCCTGTTTCAGGGTGCACGGCCAGTCGATCAGTGCCAAAAATTACAGGAAACAGTTTGAGGAGCAGTACCAGATCCATCTGCGATATGACCGGAATCCCTGGCGGCTCTTCAAACACCGGGTGAAAATCAGGCTGATCGTTTTCGCTTACTGGCTTCTGTCGGCAATGAAAACCGTTTCAGGGGAAAACAGATAGAAATTTACGATTGGACGATTTACGATTGCAGATTATGCATGCTGGTTTCTCCGGATCAGCGACAGCTGTTCGGCGATCAGTCCGAGCAGGAAGAGTAAGATCCCCATGATCACCCCAAGCAGGCTTCCGATACTGAGCCCCCTGCCCTCGATCAGCAGCGGTATCCCCCAAACCCCGGTCAGGAAAAAACATATCATCGATAACGGCAGGAAGATTTTCATTGGGTTAAACAGGATGACGATGTGGAGGATCTCCATCACCGTTTGGAAGGCAGTTTGAAATCCGATGGTGCTTTTCCCTGTGGTTCTTTCTTTGATACTGATCGGTTCCTCCAGTACGAGGTGGCGGTTGTTGATAAATACGAGGGTGATCACATCGCTGAACGACATGGTATCGGTGGTGAGGTAGAGGTATTTTTTTGCCAGGTCGGTCCGGTAGATCTTCATTCCTGAGTTGATGTCGTGAACCGGAACGGTCATCATGATGTTTGCGATCAGGCGGATGATGCTTTTCCCGATCCCCCTTACATGGGATGACGATTTGAGACCTTTCCTTGATCCGACAACCATGTCTGCATCATTTTCCATCAGGCGGAGACGCAGTTTATCTATATCTTCCAGGTAATGCTGCCCATCAGCATCGAAGGTGATGAGGTACTCGGTTTCACACTCCCTGATGCCCGATTTTATGGCAGCCCCATAACCCTTATTCAGCTTGTGATGGATGACGTTCAGCAACGGTTCCTGGTCAAATCCCTTCAGGTACTCCCTGGTCTGATCCTGTGATCCATCGTTGACAAGAATGATCTTCCAGCCTTTTTCCCTGCAATGAACAATCAGCGGCGGCAGAAAAACCGCAAGGTTATCAACCTCGTTAAAGGCTGGGATAATAACCGTAAGCTGAAGTTCAGATTGCATTATATACATGTATTAAGTCTCGATATTATAATAGCGGATCAGCGTGATATAAATTGAATATAGCAACGTGAAAACGCAAAAGCCGATCAGGAAAATGTAGAATGCCTTATCGAAGAGCTGCTCTTTTTCCTGGATTTCCAGGTAAATTACAGGCTTTGACTTCACCTTCGCCTTGTTGTACTCTGATCTCCGCTTGCTGAAAAGCAGGTTGAGCACCGGATTAAGATACTTGTTGTAGAACAGCATGAAAAAGAGCGGGGCCATGGGGATAAAGTACCTTCCCTGTACGCCGAATACCCGGTCGCGGCCAGGTTTGGTGGCATAGATATACATTGCGCTTTCAACAATGATAAATGTAATGACAAGCAGGAGGAACAACAGGGCTTTTTTCGGAAGACCAAGCCTGACATTTTCACCCGACAGCACCAGGGCGGCCATCAGTATCAGTATCAGGTAGGACCAGGTAAGGATGTCGGGAAGCTCTACATCGATCCATCCGAGAACTCCGACAAAACTCTTTAAAATGTATGACCGGTAATAGTCAAATCCACTCCTGACAATCAGCTTTAAATAGGCTGGGATATCACTTTTAATGATTTTTATCTGGTCATCAGGCCTGATGACCGGCAGGGGTGTGGTGTCGGAAGGAGCCGCAGCTGCAACCTCCGTGGTGGAGTTGTTTCCGGAGAAATAACCTGCTGCAACAGGACCGCCAACATAAATGATCAATACAAAGGTAACCACACCAATTGCTATCAGGATGTACTTGTAAAGCGCACCGAATTTTTTCCCGGGGATAAAAAAGAACAGCAATCCCAGGATAAAATAGGGAGGTTTGCAAAAGAGCAGGAGCAGCACCATCAAGGCCATGACAGCCAGGTCTTTCCATCCGATGTTCCGTTCGCAGGCATAAGCATAATAGAAGAAAACGGCAATGGTAAGAAACGACAGGCTGATGGTGAGACTGTCGTACGACAGTGACCCGAAGAGGAACAAGGTTTTGGGCATCAAAGCCAGAAGGAGAAAGATCCATTTAAACTGCGGGATGATCCTGATGGCAAAAAACAGGAGAAGAATGGAAATTAGGAGGTTGAAAATCCTTCCCAGGTACATAAGGGTCAAAGGGGAGGAGTCGGTTATTCGTCCGGCAAATATACCCAGCGCCTGGGGAATATAGGGTAGTGTGTAAGCAGGAGGAGAGACAGCAACTCTCCTGGAGGGTTCAAGTTTAACGCCAAGCTGACTTTTAATCTCGGCCATACTTGTTTTCTCTCCTGCCAAAAAATGCAAATGCCCGAAAACAGAATCCATTCTTACCATGGATGCCGGTCCTGTGTTATTATGCCTGGTAAAGTCGAATTCGGAAATCTGGTATGCCCTTGAAAAATGGCTTCCTTCATCGGGAACCTGCAATGGGGGCGTGATAAAGGCGAAAACTGTAGATGCAGGAACTGCAATGAAAATAAATACCCACTCCGGCATGATCCGGATGCGGGCAAGTGTCGACCGGAGCTGAGAAAACCAGATAATCAGGCAGGACAGGACAACACAAAGGAAGTAGAGGAAGATTTTCAAAAGCCAGAACTGGCTTGAGTCAGTTCCGTAGGTGCGTAACATAAGGCTTCCATTGTATTTACGAACCTTGTTTTTTATGGAGCCGACGAGGTCATTCCCGGTGACCTGGGAAACATAGAGCTGACCTATCGAGTCGGTTTGGTTATACAGTGGTGAAACCGTGTTGTTCTGGGTGCCATCATTCGAAAACAGAAGGAGATGCACCATCTTTCCTGTTCCGATAAAGATCGGATCTTCAAACTGAAAGGATGTCAGTGTCGCATCCTTGATATCGACTGCAGAGAGACTTTTCTTATAAAGCTCCTTAAAATTGGCATCAAGGAGCAGAAAGGTAATTTCATTGGTGTTATTCCGGCCTCCCTGTGAAAAAACCAGATCCACCCCACTCAGGTAATCTTTGATGACGGTAATATCCTGGATGATAAGATTACCCTTCAGAATGCCTTCCATAATGCCTGCCATGCGCGACTCCGTTGACCGCGTAGGTGTTATTGAGTGCGGATTAATCCGGATCAGGGTTATGGTAACGACAGAAATAAGCAAAAACAGAATTCCGACAATTGCGCGGGTAATTTGGCTCATTGATTGACCTAATGACTAGTTAAACAGATTGTTAGATTAAAAAAATGCAGCCTTTGCGAGAGGTTGCCAGTTTCAGGTTCATGCAAAATTGAGAAAATTATCGATAGAAATAAAAAAAACTTCCGTTTTATGTACCACCTTTTGACCCCTAACCTGATTAAGCATGAAAAATGAGTACTTTTGTTCACGGAGTGTTTAACTTAAATTTAACCATCATGGCAACTGGAGTAAACAAGGTGATTTTGATCGGAAATCTGGGGCGCGACCCGGAGGTTCAGAATTTTGAGAACGGTGTAAAGAAGGCTGCTTTCACGCTTGCCACAACCGAAACCTACAAAGGAAAAGACGGAGAAAGAGCCACCCATACAGAGTGGCATAACATCGTTTTATGGCGCGGACAAGCCGATGTGGCTGAGCGGTTCCTGAAAAAAGGCAGTACCGTCTATATTGAAGGGCGGATTCGCAAACGTGAGTACGACGACAAGGAGGGACAGAAAAAGTTCATTTATGAAATCCTTGGTGATTCAATGCAGATGCTCGGCGGTGGCCCGCGCAAGGATGAAGTCAATGGCGCTCCGCAAAGTATGGATACAGCCAAAGAAGAGAGCCCGATGGTAAATGCCCCTGACGACGATCTTCCATTCTGACAAATCCCAATAGCACTTAACCACTATGGCACAATGTATTTCACAACGGATACTACGAAATTATTCACAATATAATTTAAATCTCATTGTGTCCTTTGTGTTTTAACGTTGTGTCATTGTGGTTAATAAATGAACTTGTAAAAATCCTCGTCACGATTTCACAATTTAAAATATGAGGTTTTACCCCGCACTTATACTTCTCTTTCTGGTGGCTGCCTCCTGCAGCGACAGTTATACGCCGAAACCCAGGGGTTATTTCCGGATTGATTTGCCTGAGCAGAAATACCAGGTTTTTGATTCAGCATTTCCTTATACCTTTGAATATCCAGTGTATGCCGACATTGTCGGTGACAGCAGCAGAATGGCTGAACCTTACTGGATCAATATCCGTTACAAATCATTGAACGCCACACTGCACTTCAGTTATAAGGTGATCAGCGGCAATCTTACAAAATACCTGGATGATGCGCACGCCCTTGTTAACAAGCATATACCAAAAGCCAATGCGATCACCCAGCGGGAATATGTCGATCAGAAAAATCGCGTATTCGGATTGGTTTACGACATCAGGGGGGCTGATGCAGCTTCACCATATCAGTTCTATTTAACCGACAGCATCTCGGAATTTGTCAGGGGAGCGCTCTATTTCAATCATATACCCAACAACGATTCCCTAGCTCCTGTTATTGAGTTTCTAAAGAAAGATGTGGAGCACATGATCTCTACATTTCGCTGGACCAACGTCTCCGGCGCTGCTCACCCCCGGACTTCATTCCGGGGCCTTCCCCAATCCTCCAACCGCATCAAATGAAAAAAATCCTGTTCCTGTTAATTATCCACCTGATAGCACTGAAAATCAGCGCACAAACAACGATATGGTCGGAGGTGAAAGTCTATACAGGGGCAGGTGCAAACGAACAGCTTGCCAGGTTGGGACTACCCCTGGAGGAGGGGTTTCACAGCAAAGATGGAACATGGACAACTGTATTATCCACCGGAGAACTTGCAAAACTGAAGCAGGCTGGATTCAGGGTTGAAATCCTTCATGAAGATTATTCGGAATTTATTGAGCAGCGAAACCTGTCGATGTACAGCCAGATCAGGTATATCAACGAACATAAAGATGAATTCACAAGTACAGATGTAAGTAACTATGCTGTGCCACAACATTTTCGCCTTGGCTCGATGGGTGGTTTTCTGCATTTACAGGAGGTGCTTGATGAACTTGACAGCATGCGGTTGCATTATCCGAACCTCATTTCCGTAAAGATGGAAGCCGGGAGCAACACCACCATTGAAGGCCGCCCGATTTACTATGTCAGGATCTCCAATACGCCAAACCAGTCAACCGGTAAGCCCAAAGTGTTTTATAACGCCCTGACCCATGCCAGGGAGCCGATGGGCATGCAGCAGCTGATCTTTTATATGTGGTATTTGCTTGAGAATTACAACACCAGCGATGAAGTTAAGTACCTGGTTGATAACCTTGAGCTTTGTTTCATTCCTGTTGCCAACCCGGATGGCTATGAGTTTAACCATGTTGTCAATCCCAGTGGCGGAGGGAACTGGAGAAAAAACCGTCGCATCAGCGGTGGAGGCGAATATGGCGTGGACCTGAACCGGAATTATGGTTACAAGTGGGGATATGATGACAACGGATCATCTCCTTTCCCTGCTGATGACACTTACCGGGGAACCACCCCTTTTTCAGAACCGGAGACCCAGATTATCCGTGATTTTTGTACGGAAAATTCCTTCAGTCTCTCTTTAAGTTACCACACATACAGCAATTATACCTTATATCCCTGGTGCTATAAAACAGCATATACCCCGGATAGTGCCCTGCAGGTCACTTATGCCGGGTACCTGACAAAGCAAAACGGCTATCTTACCGGCATGCCCGGCCAGATTTTATACAACACCAACGGGGATGCACTCGACTGGCAGTACGGCGACACCATCACCAAACCCAAAGTAATCTGTTTCACCTCTGAAATCGGTACGCAGGCCGATGGTTTCTGGCCTTTTGCCAACAGGATCATACCGCTTGCGCAGGAGAACATGTATTCCAACCTGATGATTGCCCACCTGGCGCTCCGGTATGCGGAGGCACATGACCAGTCGCCGGTAATCCTTTCTGACAGACAGGGTTATTTCAAATTTGATTTAGTCCGTTATGGCATGGACGCCCCGGCCAATTATACGGTAACCCTGCATCCCCTGGATCAGGACCAGTTTGTTTCAACCGGCGGGCCCCGCACATTCATGAATCCTGTCCAGCTGCAACCCCGTCCCGATTCAATTGCGTATCTGCTGAAGCCCGGGATCACCTCCGGGGATGTGATCCGTTTTGTTTATGAAATCGACAATGGCTTATACATATACAGGGATACTGTGACAAAGTATTTCGGGCCTCCGCTGGTGATTTTTCACGACAGTGCATCCACCATGGCCAACTGGTCATCAACGAAGTGGAATGTTTCGGGATCGCAGTTTCACTCTCCCCCCGGATCCATTACCGATTCACCATCGGGCAATTACGGGAACAATTCCAACAATACGGTAACAACAATCAGCGGACTCAACCTTCAGGACTCCCCTGTGGCTGTGATAAACTACTGGGCAAGGTGGAAGACAGAGCAGGGCTATGATTTTGTGCAGTTTAACCTGTCGGGGAGCAATGGTGCCTGGATTCCTCAAAAAGGAAAATACACAAAAGCCGGTTTCTACCTGGAAGATGCAGGGCAGCCACTTTATGACGGGAGCCAGCCATCCTGGGTTCAGGAGCAGATTGTATTTGAGCCTGTTGCCAATCAGCCGTTGAAGATGCAGTTCAGGTTGAAAAGTGACGGGGGTGTCAGCTATGATGGATTCTACTTTGACGATGTAACGGTGACGGTGGTAGATATGACAAAAGTGGGGATCAGTCAACGTCAGTCCGCCCAGGTTAAAATCTCCGATCCCATTCCCAACCCCGCTTCCGGACTGGTCACCATCAGGTTTGAGATGCCTGAAGGCATTTTAGCCGGTGATAACCCGCAAGTATCGCTGATGATCACAGATTCGAGGGGCATGCCGGCAAAGACCTTTCCTGTTGTGCTTAGCAACGCCAAGGTTTCCTTCGACGTAAGCCAATTCGGAACAGGAATCTATTTTTACAGGATTTTGGGTGATTTTGGCACTTCCGCGGTTAAGAAGCTGGTTATCATTCACCAGGAGTAGGATAAGACTCAGGATTCCTCCCGGTTCATGACATCAATCTGGCGCTGTATGCTCTCTTCATGAACAGATTCGAGCAATTTTATGATAAATTCGCGGCTGAGCCCCATTTTTACCCCGGCTTCAATACGGTCCTGGGCCAGCTGGTTCCATCTTTTTAACTGGAGGATGGTGATTTTGTTCGCCTTTTTATAGATTCCGATCTCCTCTACTACTTTCATGCGTTGGGCAAGAATATCGATCAGCTCCTCATCCAGTTTATCGATTTCTGACCGCAACTCATCCAGTTTATAGGAAAATTCACTGTTGCCTGATTCCCGCCGCAGGATCAGCCTTGAAAGAATTTCTGCAAGATGGGCCGGGGTGACCTGCTGATTTTTATCGGTAAGGGCTTTGGCCGGATTGCAGTGTGTCTCGACCATCAGCCCGTTCATCGCCAGGTCAAGCGCTTTCTGCATCGTAGCAGGGATCAGTTCACGGTTTCCGCATATATGGCTGGGATCGACCACAACCGGCAGGTTGGGATACATGCGTTTGAGTTCGATGGGAATTTCCCACATCGGTGCATTTCGGTAAACAGAACGGTTAAAAAAGGAAAATCCCCGGTGCACTGCAATCAGCTTCTTCAGTCCCATGCCATTGAGCCGTTCAATGGCTCCCACCCATGTTTTCAGGTCGGGATTCAGCGGATTTTTGATCATGACCGGAATGTCGTGGTTCCCGATGGCCTCTCCGATCTCCTGGATGGAAAAAGGATTTACAACCGTGCGGGCTCCGATCCACAGCACGTCAACGCCATGATCAAGCGCCTCCTGCACATGCCTGGGATTGGCCACTTCAACGGTGACAAGCAACCCGGTCTGTTCTTTCACTTTTTGGAGCCATGTCAGCCCAACTGTTCCGACACCTTCAAAGGCGCCCGGTCGTGTTCTGGGTTTCCAGATTCCTGCCCTGAATATTTTTACCTGCGGAATCGAAGAAACTCCCAGCGCTGTAGCCATCACCTGCTCCTCCGTCTCAGCACTGCACGGACCGGCAATGATCATGGGCCCGTCGGAAACCGGCAGCCATTCTTCAATCGGGGTTATTTTCAAAACAGGGGACATTGGGGGCAAAGTTACTGAAACTATTCTGATCTTGCTCTTACCGTGAAATATATACCACTAAATGGCACCGAGAACACTCAGAACCACTAAGATCATGTTTTCCTTAGTGTTTCTCAGTGGTCTTAGTGCCATTTAGTGGTATTTATATCCTGACAATTCCTTAAATTTGCAGTCTAAAAATTGAATCGATGGAACATACAAGAAGGAATAAGATCGTTGATTTGCTGAAATCGAAGGATTACGGTAGTGAAGTATTGGTAAAAGGATGGGTCAGGACAAAAAGAGGCAATAAGAATATTAACTTTATCGAGCTCAATGACGGCTCGGTGATTCATCATATCCAGATCGTTGCAGAGGTGGCAAATTTCAGTGATGATTTGCTGAAGCTGGTTACCACGGGAAGTTGCATTGCCGTGAAGGGCGTCCTGGTTGAATCGATGGGACAGGGGCAGAGTGTTGAAATTCAAGCAACAAACATTGAGGTATATGGTACTGCTGATCCCGAAACATATCCATTGCAAAAGAAGGGGCACAGCCTTGAATTCCTGCGGGAAATCGCCCATCTCAGGCCGCGCACCAACACATTCGGCGCCGTTCTGCGCATCCGTCATGCCATGGC